>WGBF01000507.1 GCA_015494485.1 bacterium
CCAGGAAGGGATGCGGGCACGTAGTTTGAAAATTGCTGCCTTCCAGAAGACCCTGAAGCCGCCCAAAGTATACGGAGACCCCGAAGGCGATATTCTGATTGTCGGGTGGGGCAGTACCCGTGGCGCTATTGAAGAAGCCGTTGACCGGGTGCGGGCCAGGGGGCACAAAGTGGGCACCATTAATTTGAAGTTCCTGCAGCCGCTCCAACCGGGTATTAAAGAAATAATGCAACGCTACAAAAAAGTGATTGCGGTGGAGATCAATTATTCGGATGATCCCAATGATGAAATCATCAACGAAGATAATCGCCGCTACTCCAATTTAGCCTGGTTGTTGCGTGCCCGTTACCTGATTGATGTGGATAGCTGGTCCCGCACATACGGGCTGCCCTTTAAGCCGGGCGAAATTGAAGAGATGTTACTGGAACGCTTGGAACAAATGACAAAATAACGAACGAAAACGAAAGGACAATACACAATGTTTGGGCTTGAACTGGAAAAATTACTGGACGTTCAGGAAGAATACCGCCGGGTAGAAGATTACCAGGGGGCAACCGTCCGCTGGTGCTCCGGCTGTGGCGATAATTCCATCCTTACGGCGGTGCAACGGTTACTCCGGGATGAACAAATTCCACCGGAAAAAGCGGTTTTTATTTCCGGGATTGGGTGTTCCAGCCGGTTTCCGCACTACATGAATGCCTACGGCTTCCATGCCGTGCACGGTCGGGCGTTACCCATTGCTGAAGGGGTTAAAATTCGCCGCCCGGATTTGCATGTTTTTGTGAACATGGGCGATGGCGACTGCTTTAGTATTGGGACCGCCCACTGGATTCACGCCATTCGGTACAATATGAATATGGTGGTGATGGTTCATGATAACGAAGTGTACGGCTTAACCAAGAAGCAGGTGTCGCCCACCTCACCGCGGGGACTCCGAACCAATACAACTCCCTACGGGGCGCCGCTGGAAGGGTTGAATCCGCTCACCGTGACCCTGGGGATTACCAACGTCTCCTTTGTTGCCAATGCGGTGGAGTGGATGCCTGATGTGCTGTACCAGATTATCCGGCAGGGCTTTCATCACAAAGGGCTGGCATTCATCCGTATTTTACAGCGCTGCCCAACCTACCTGCCGCATCTGTTTGATCCCATTATTCATGATCCCAATAAATTGCTCATTCTAACGCACGAAAACGGGATTCAACTGGATCCGGAACTGGCCAAAATTTACAAGAACCAGATGGAACATGATCCGGCGGATATTCACAAAGCCCGGGAATTGGCGTCATCGTTAGACCCGGTTCCCATTGGTATTTTGTATCGCAATGAAAACGTTCCAACTTATGATGAATTGCGGCGGCCAAAACGCCAGGTTACGCTGGAAATGCGCAAAGCCGCTCTGGAAAAGCAGTTCGATAAGTTTGGGGTGAATCCGGTTTAAGACGCAGCGATGGTCATTTGAGACGGAAGCTGAACGAAGTCGTGAAAGAAGATTGAACAATGAAATTACGTGGCGAATTGTTGGAATATATATCCGGAATTCTTCGAAGCGAAAACACGAACCGCAAGGCAGAAAAACGGTATTTTGTACCGCGATGCTTTGCCAACCCGGACCCACAGGTGGATAACCTGTGGGTATTTTATTGGTGAAAGATCATTGAACTCATTCTAACGTGGGGAAGCTGACCAAATGAAAACGCAAAACCTGAAAAATAATGCCCGAGATGAGGCATGGAAACGTAGCGCTCAGGATGCAGCCACAGCAGCGGTGGAAATGGGTGTACTGGTGGCCGATGCCATTGGCATTCGTAAAAGTGAGCCATCGGAGTATTTGCAGTATTTGTGGGCCCGCGCCCGGGCAGGCCAGGCCAATCACCGGGAAATTGAAGAGGCGTTTTTCACCATTCCCGGATCGGACAGTATCTGGGCAGTCACCAGCGGCCAGGCTGCTGGAAGTCGGGTAATGGTTGTTGGAAGCGGTTCCTTCCCGTCCTCACTGCCGAAGGGGGCCGGGCGGCCGTTTGTTACCCTGTGGTTGGGAACAACGGAACCCCCGGTGTTTACTGATGGCGATGCCTTTGTGTTGCTTGCCCATTCGGTACAGGAATTGGTGGATTTGTCCCTCATTGCCACCGCAATGGCGGAAACGTTGCTTATTCCGGGAATTGTTTACCTGCAGATTACCGACCTAAAGCCGGATTTACAACCGGTGCAATGGCCCACTGCTGCATGGACGGCGCAATTCCTGGGCAGCCCGCAAGATGTTATTGAAACACCAGTTGCGGAACAAAAAGACATCTGGGGAGACAGGCGTCCGCGTATCCCCGTTACCGTGCCGGAAAACGTTCACGTTCCCGCCGAAGAAACGGTGTGGAGCGTATTTGAGGAAATCGCCAATCGGTTTGCAGAAGCCACCGGGCGAACGTATCCGCTGGTTAGAGCATCCGCGCAAACCAACGGAAACATTTTTTCTGTAACAGAAATCCCAAATGAAATCAATGCGATTATCCCCACCGTGCTTCATCCCTTCCCCTGGCGAAATCTGGCAGAAGTAGTGAAAGGGACGCCCTGGGTAGGCGTTGTCAGTACGGCCTTTCAGACAATAGCATGGCAGCGGGTTCTTCAAACGGCGTTCGACCGTGCATTTGCCCGCGGAACGGCCGGCCCGGTGTTCACCAAAGCCGCAGATCGTCCGGTCGTTGTTGGGGTTGAGTTGTCCCCTGAAGGCATGGCGTGGGAAGAACTCGTTGCGCACATTCAGAAAAACTACCGCAAAATTTCTCTGTTTAAAGCAAAAACGCCGGAACACCAATCTGCGGAAAACGGCGAAAAAGCACGGGTTCAACTGCGGTTTGTTTCGGAAAACAGCCTGCCGGTAGTGCGGCAGATAGCCCAAATGCTTCATCAGATGACCGGATGGCAATTCCGGGTTGTGGGGGAACATCACGGGGAAGCGTTTCATGTACTGCTGCATCCTTCGAAATTGCCGCATTTAAAGGCCGAATCGGATGTTCTGATTACCCCGGATATTGACACCGCTCTTGCCGAAAACGTGCTCCATCTTCGTGAGAACGGTGCCCTCATTTTGCCCGGTCATCCGGAGGCAGCGGAACTGGTGTGGCAAACGCTGCCGGATGGTGTGCGTAAGACCATTCTGGAACGCAAGTTCTCTGTTTACTTAATTAATCTGGATGTGGTAACCGGCGACCGCTGGGAAGAAAATACTATTACCGCGGTTATGCTGGGCAGTATCATGAAGGTGCTGCACGAACAGGCGGGAAGCGCATTTCCTGCTGGAGCATTGCCGGAGGCATTGCCAAAATCCAATAATTGCCACATCGATTTTGCCGAATTGTACCATCAGGCATTCGAAGGCACCCGTGCGGTGGACGCGGAACTCATTTCCCGGTACACGCCGCCGGTTCTGGAGGAAACCGAAGCGGGATTTTTGTTACCCACGCCGGATCAACCCCGCACGCTGGATGCCGAGCGGTATCGGGATTATCTGGCGTTCCACTTAACCGGTCGGTATTTGTAC
>WGBF01000508.1 GCA_015494485.1 bacterium
GCGGTACAGAAGGTGTGTTGCGGTACCTGCCGGCACTTCGGCAAAGGAATGCCTTCCCGTTTCCCCTCCATATCCGCCGGGTTATTGCCGGTGATTCCCTGCGTTTTGCCCCGCAGCACCCCCGGGGAACCGCTGCGCCCGTATCCATTCCATTTGCTTTGAACGATGTCCGCATTCACTTTGCGGCACCGTATTTTCAGGCACCTAATGCCGTGCAGTACCGCTATTTTCTGGAAGGGTACGAAAAAGGATGGTCCCAATGGCAGGCCGCCACATACCGCGATTACACCAGTCTGCCGCCGGGGACTTATCGTTTTCGGGTGCAGGCCCAGAACGGAGAGGGGCAACTCAGTTCGGTGGCCACATTTGCCTTTCACATATTGCCACCCTGGTACCGAACCCCCTGGGCATACGGGGCTTACGCAGTGCTGGGGGTGTTTTTGTTAATCGGGGTAATTCGCTGGCGGGTGCGGCGGTTGGAACACAAAACCCGCCAGCTGGAAAAAATCGTGGCGGAACGCACGGCCACCATTCGCCAGCAGACGGAGCGACTGGCAGAATTGGACAAATTGAAATCCCGTTTTCTGGCCAACATCAGCCACGAATTCCGCACGCCACTGACCCTCATTCTTGGACCGCTGGAAGACCGGCTGGCGGAAAACAATGCGCTGGAGGGACAGCGGGAAACCTGGTGGCATATGCACCGTGCAGCCCGACGGCTATTGCGTCTGGTGAACCAGCTACTGGACCTTTCCCGCCTGGATGCCGGTAAACTAACCCTTGCTGTCACCTGTGGGAATTTCCTGCAATTTTTACGCAATGTTACCCTGTCGTTTGCGTCGCTGGCAGAGCAGAAAGGCATTCAGTTACAATTTACCACTACCGTTTCGGAAACTGCGCTCCAGGCCGCCTGGTTTGATGCGGACAAGCTTGAAACCATCTTTTCCAATCTGTTATCCAATGCCTTAAAATTTACCCCGCCCGGTGGAGAAATTACGGTTAGTTGTCATCAGTGGCTACCCGAATGGAAACAGGCGGGTGAAAAAAACGCCGGGGATGACCCGTTGTGGGTGGAAATACACATTCGGGATACCGGTGCAGGAATTCCCTCCTCTGAATTGCCCCACATTTTCGAGCGCTTTTATCAGTCGGGGCCTTCCCGCTCCCGTGCCGCAGATGGGGTGGGTATCGGCCTGGCCCTGGTGAAGGAGTTGACCGCGCTTCACCGCGGGACTGTTTCCGTGGACAGCACGCCTCAAAAAGGAACTGTGTTCACATTGCGTTTTCCGTTGCACCGTGGGGCGTATGCATCGGAGGAGATTCTGGATGCGGCGCCGCAGGGGGTTCCACAGCAACCGGAACACGCCGCAGCCGAATTGAAGGCGGATGCTGCCCCGACGAACACGCGGTTACCACAAGTGCTAATCGTGGAAGACCATCCCGATGTGCGGCGCTACCTGGTGCAACAATTGTGTTCCGAGTACCGCATTCTGGAGGCAGGCGACGGGGAGGAAGCGTTTCGCCTGGCCGTAAAATACATGCCGGAGGTGATTATCAGCGATGTGATGATGCCGGGCATGGATGGATATGCGCTGTGTGCCAGGCTGAAAGGGGATATGCGCACCAGCCACATTCCGGTGATTTTACTGACTGCCCGGGCAGGGGAGGAGAGCAAAATGACCGGGCTGGAAAGCGGAGCGGATGATTATTTGACCAAGCCCTTCAATGCACGGGAGTTGCGGGTGCGGGTGCGCAATTTAATTGATCAGCGGCTCCGCTTGCAGGAGCATTTCCGCCGTGAAGGATTGCTGGAACCCACCCCGGTAGCGATGCCCTCTGCAGAAAAAGCATTCTTGGAGCGCCTGCGGGAAGTGACTGAGGTAGGCATTGGGCAGGAGGGATTTGGCCCCCGGCAACTGAGCGAAACCCTGGGCATGACCCGCCGCACCCTGCAGCGGAAAATCCGTGCCCTGACGGGCCAAAGCCCGTCTGCCTTCATCCGCTCCGTTCGCTTACGGCGCGCCCGGCAACTGCTGGAGCAGCGTGCCGGCAATGTGTCGGAAATCTGCTATCAGGTGGGCTTTGAAAACCTGCCCTACTTTACCCGCTGTTTTAAAGAGGAGTTTGGGGTATTGCCGTCGGAGGTGTTGAGGGAACAGGTGCGATAAATTCTATTAAAGGTTCCATTTTTGTGTCTTAAATAAGTTTA
>WGBF01000509.1 GCA_015494485.1 bacterium
TGGGGCGAAATGGGATTAATGATAAATACGTGGGTGGAAGGCACGACAATCGGTCCCCCAACGGAGAGGGAATACCCGGTAGAACCGGTGGGGGTGGAAATTAACAGTCCGTCCGCAATGTAGTTGTTTAAATATTTGTTATCCACGTGTACTGTAATCTGGATAACCCGCGGGGAACTGGCTTTGTCAATAACAATTTCGTTCAACGCCCGGATGGGCTTATTTTCGCCTTCAATATGCGCTTCCAGCATCACCCGGTCTTCAATAAAATATTTTCCTTCCAGAATTTCTTCAAAAATGGTTTCGAAAAATTCCAGTGGAATCTCCGTTAAAAATCCCAGTCCCCCAACATTCACGCCCAGAATGGGAATTTCCCGCTCTGCCACCAGCTGCACGGTACGCAGGATGGTCCCATCTCCCCCAAACGCTACAATCATGTCGCAATCGGAGGGCAATGCCTGCTCATCCACCACTGCTGCGTTCGGCAGCGGGAAATTGGCTTCTTCGGCAATCTGACGGCTTACCTGTACCCCAACACCGCGTTCATTCAACCAACGAAGAATTTCCGGAAAATGCTTCCAGAACAGGGGTTTGCGCACATTGGCAAGAATGGTAATTTTCACGTGAGTCACCTTTTTCCATGTTATGTTTGAATGTAAACCCTTTGTCTCAAGTTGTCAAGAAAAGTTCCCTTTCCACTAAGGTAAAACGGTTATTGCACTGCTTCACTTTGTCACCTATTTTTGGGTTTCGTTGAACGAATGTGGCATGAAAAGATGAAAGCGATTCATCGCGTATTGAAATACGAAATTTTCCCCCGTCAGGAAGAACAGTTTCCGCTGATGTGGGAAAAATTCTTTGGGCGCTCAGCACCCTTGTTTGTGGAGATTGGCTTTGGGAACGGGGAGTTTCTGGTAGAGTGGGCCCGCCAACATCCCGAGGGGAACATGGTGGGTTTTGAGATAGCCATGGAATCCATGGAGCGCGCCCAAAAATTAATTCACACCGCACAAATTCCCAATGTACGCGTTATTCGGGAAGAAGCCCGGTGGGGATTACAGGAATTCTTTGCAGAAAACTCCATTCATCACGTGATGATGAACTTCCCTGATCCCTGGCCCAAAAAGCGGCATCAGGAACGGCGCGCCATTAACCAGACCTTTGCCCAAATATTGGGCCACGTTCTGGAACCCGAGGGAATCTTCGAACTGGTTACCGACCAGAAATGGTATGCCGAAGCCGCACATGTGATTTTTAACGAATCCCAATTTTTTACCGTGTCTTCCATCGAGACCAACCCGCCGCGTCCGGTGCAAACCAAATACGAGCGAAAGTGGCGGCGCCTGGGACGGGATATTTATCGTCTGCAAGCCCACAAGGTGGCCTCTGCGGCAATCGAACGCAAAATTCTGGAGGAACCCATGCCCCATAAAATTATTCGGACACCTGTAACGCGGGAACAGGTGGTAAAACTGCAGAATCATCAGGAGGAATCGGGCTCCACCTTTTTTATTGTGAAAGAAATTTACCTGGCCCCGGAAGAAAACCGCTACCTGCTGAAAACCATCGCCAAAGACGAAGATTACATGCAAAAATTTTTTGTTGTGATTACCCCTCATCGGGATGGCTGGATTGTGAAACTGGATACCGTGACACAACCCTACCGGACGCCGGCAGTAAAGTACTCCGTGTATCAGGTTGCACAATTTCTGGAGAACACGGCGGGTAGTTCTCAACAATAAAAAACTTCTGAATTTCGTTTTTTCGGGTTCAAAATCTATTTATTCTTGCTTATCCTCCTGCCGAAAATAAAGCATTGATGAGATTAAATTAAAAACTGGAAACCATGGGGCTTTTTTATTATAATTAATGAAGGAATTTTTGCTAATGATGGGGGTGAATCAATCGTGCTTTCAGTAATACAGATAATGGTTGATGTGGTGCTGTCCGTTCCCACCCCTCAATCCGTTGTTTCCCAATTCCCCAAATCAAAACGAAAATTATTAAAATTAAAAAATAAAAAGGTACATAGGTGTATGGATGGATTACAAATGGGTTATCGATTGCGATTATAATGACGAAGATGTAGACCGACTATCCAAAGAACTGGGCATCCCCGATTTACTCTCCAAAATTTTATTAAAACGGGGAATCGATTCGTTTGAAAAGGCCCGGCACTACTTTCGCCCCGATCTGGAAGCACTGCACGATCCCTTCTTGATGAAAGACATGGACCGTGCGGTGGATCGTCTGGTGCAGGCGCTGGAAAACGGCGAAAAAATTATGGTGTACGGGGATTATGATGTTGACGGCGTTAGCGGGGCGTCTCTCCTGTATCTGGTGCTCTCCCAACTGGTAGGGCCAAAAGTCTCCTACTACATCCCGGATCGGATCACGGAAGGGTATGGGCTATCCATAAAGAGCATCGATGAAATTGCCGCTCAGGGGGTTTCCCTGATTGTCACCATTGATTGCGGCGTAACCGCTGTGGAAGAAATAGCCCATGCCAACCAACTGGGTATCGACGTCATTGTTGCTGACCATCACCAGCCGGGCGAAACGTTACCACCGGCCGTGGCGGTTCTGGACCCCAAACGGGAAGACTGCCCGTATCCCTTTAAAGAACTGGCCGGTGTGGGCGTGGGCTTTAAGTTTATGCAAGCATTGTACAAACGCCTGGGGTTACCGGAATCCGAGCTGGATCAGTATCTGGATATTGTGGCACTGGGCAGTTGTGCAGACATTGTTCCGGTCATCGACGAAAACCGCATTCTGGTGCGCCACGGGCTGGATCGCATTAACTTCAACCCCCGCTATGGCATTAAAGCCCTTCTGGAAAGCTCCGGCATTGAAAAAAAAGAAATTACCGTGGGGTTAATTGTATTTGTGCTGGCTCCCCGGATTAACGCAGTGGGTCGCATGGGGGATGCCAAGCGGGCGGTGCAATTGTTCACGGCACGCAGTTTACAGGAGGCCCGCGCGATTGCCCGGGAACTGGAACGGGAAAACAAAGCCCGGCGCAATGTGGACGAAACCACTTTTAAGGAAGCACTGGAAATTGTGGAGAATCGCCTGGATCCTGAAAACGATTACGCATTTGTGTTGTACAAAAAAGACTGGCATCCGGGGGTCATTGGCATTGTCGCTTCCCGTATTGTGGAACGCTATTACCGTCCCACCATAATGATATCCGTCGTCGATGGCATTGGCAAAGGGTCCGCCCGGAGCATTTCCGGCTTTAATATCTACGAAGCAATCCGGGATTGTTCCCATTTGCTCACGGCCTTTGGGGGACACAAATACGCCGCCGGTCTTACAATTGAAGAAGAAAAAATTCCTGCCTTCATCGAATGCTTCAAAAATATTGCCCGGGAACGCATCACCCCGCAGGACCTGGTTCCCCAGATGACCATTGATTGCGAGGCCAATTTCAAATATTTCAACGACCGGTTTATTCGCCTGTTAAAACTCATGAGCCCCTTTGGACCGATGAACATGCGCCCCATTTTCATGTCCAGAAATGTACGCATTGTTGAAGAACCCGCCATTGTGGGGAACAATCACTTAAAACTGGTGTTGGAACAGGAAGGCCATAAATTCGAGGCCATTGGGTTTAATATGGCGGATGCACTGCCCCGAATTCAACAGAAGGGCGGTGTGGTGGATTGTGCGTATGTGCTGGAAGAAAACCACTGGAACGGCAAAAAAACCATTCAATTGCGGTTGAAAGACATCAAGTAAACGGCTATTGGATGTTTCCGCTGGCAGGGGTAAATTAAAACGATGAAAGAATTTTTTGAATCGCTAAAACAGGCGCGGGAAAAGCGCCAGATGTCGCTGGAGGAATTGCACCAGCGGACACGTTTGCCGTTGCATGTACTCCGCGCAATTGAAAACGGCGATGTGGAAAAATTGCCTTCCGGGTATGACCGCCTCTACATCCGACGATATGCCAAGGAAGTCGGGCTGGATCCGGATCAAACGGTCCGGGATTATGACTTGTTCACCGGGCGGCGCGCTCCGGTAAAACCGCAGGTTACCGAAGCACCAACGCCACCGCCATCGCCTTCCCCAACACGCAGTTCCAGAAACACCAACTCCCGAATCCGCGAAACCTTGAGCGAGATAAACTGGGATTTCTGGTACCGGGTCTTCTGGGCCACCGGAATCCTGATTTTGCTTATTATCATCGGATATTTCAGCTATCAACAATACAGCCAGGTGAGTCAGCAACAGGTGGAAATCAAGGAAATTTCCGTGCCGGAACTTCTGAAAGAAATTCAGCCCGCTGCGGGGTTAACCGATTCGGTTCAAAAAACCACAGTATCCAATCCCCAACAGGTTGCCCCCACGTTTACAGTTATTCTGAAGGGGCTGGCCCGCACCTGGATTCGGGAAATCCGGGACGGCGTAGATACCACCGAGTACATTCTCCCAAAAGGATTAGCCCGAACCATTAAGGCCCATGAAAAAATTAAATTTACCATTGGCCGTGCCGATGGCGTGCAAATTTTATTGAACGGCGTGGCGCTGGACCCCCTGGGGGATTCCACCCAGGTTGTCACCAGCCTGGTGGTAACTCCGGATGGGATTATTCAAAAATACGTAAAAACCCCCAAGCGGCAAAAACCCCGGGCCCCCCAGACATTTCTGGAACCCCGAACACCCCGACTGCGTCCGCCGACTCCACTTAACACCATCTCTCCCAAACCGCAAGATTAATCGATTAAGTATTTTATTTCTAACGCTTTCGTTTTAAATTTTTGATTCATTGACTGAAAGGACACCGATGCGACACTTCATCATGGCATGTTTCCTGGCGGTTGTTTCAATCGTATCCGCGCAGGACAACAACAGTCCCGTTTCCATTAATGGAGAACCTATGATTATTGGCCATACCACGTATGAAAACATTTTAAATCATTTCGAAGATTGGCGTGCCGTGGCGGACACCGTAACGGTGGATTCTGCCGTTGTTCAGCAATTTAAAGCCATTCGGGAACCCGTTCACATTTTGTTGTTTTTGGGCACCTGGTGTGGCGATTCCCGGCGGGGTGTTCCCCCCTTTATGGCCGTATTTCGGGCCGCCAATAATCCCAATCTGAAGCTGGATATTATCGGCGTAACACGGGACAAGGAAGACCCCGAAGGGCTGGCGCCGCGCTACGGTATTGAACGGGTGCCAACATTCGTCATTCTTAAGGATGGAAAAGAAATGGCCCGACTGGTGGAATTCCCCAAAAAAACATTTGCCCAGGATTTCATCGATGTGTTGACAAAGCCCGAATCTGAATAAGCGGAGCTTCAATGAAACAAAAACTTGGCTTCTTTTTTCTTATTTCTTTTGTCTCATTTCTCTTTGCGCAGGCTCAGGATTTTCCCAAAACCATCACGGTTCCGCAAGCGGGCGTGGCTTGTTCCGAAATGAACGCTGCCCGCGTGGGGGCTCAGGTGCTGAAAGCCGGTGGCACGGCCATGGATGCCATGGTCGCTACCGGAATGGCCATGGCCGTAACCTACCCGTTTGCGGGAAATATCGGGGGCGGTGGGTTTTTACTGTACTTCAATGCCAAAACCGGAAAAGTAACGGCTTTTGATTTCCGGGAAACCGCACCCGCGGGGGCTTCCCCAACCATGTATCTGGATCGTGAGGGTAATCCGGTGGCGGAAAAAAGTCGCCTGGGGGGGCTTGCCGTTGGCGTACCGGGAACGGTTCGCGGACTGGCAATGGCCCACAACCGCTTCGGGCGGATAAAGTGGGCTACCCTGTTACAACCTGCCGTGGAACTGGCACGCTATGGTTTTGTGGTGGACAGCGCTTTTTACCGCAGTTTGCTTCATTACAAAGAAGCGCTGGCGAAATTCCCCTCTACCCGGAACATTTTTCTTCCCAACGGAAAGGTACCTCAGCCGGGAACCTTATTCATTCAAACCGACCTGGCAAACACCCTGGCCCACATTGCCCGGAAGGGTGCAAACGCATTTTACCGGGGGAAAATTGCCCGGCTAATTGCCCGCAGCGTCCAGGCACACGGGGGTGTTTTAACAGAAGCCGACCTGGCCCGTTACCAGGCAAAGGAACGCGCTCCGGTGGTTATTACTTATCGGGGTTACACATTGTATTCCATGCCACCCCCTTCTTCGGGAGGGCTTACCCTGCTTGGTATTTTCAATACCCTGGAAAAAATTGATCTGGCCAACCAATACGAACGCAACAGCGCGGCCTATATCGCCCTGCTAAGTGAAATCGAAAAATTCTGGTATGCCAAACGGAATCGCTATCTGGGGGATCCGGATTTCGTTTCCATCCCCTACAATCTGTACAATGCACCGGATTGGGTTAACCTGGCCCTTCAGCGGGCGCAAACGCTGAGGCCTTTCCCCGCCCGGAACATGGAGGATTTTTCCGCCATTGTGAGCCATGAGGAAGAAAATACCACCCACATTTCCATTGTGGATGCCGAAGGCAATATGGCAGTTATGACGTACACCCTGAACGGCGGCTATGGCAGCAAGCTGGTGGCGGAAGGTACCGGCATATTGTTAAATAACGAAATGGATGACTTTGCTGCCAAACCCGGCACACCCAACATGTTTGGCCTGGTGCAGGGGGAAGCCAATGCCATTGCACCCGGTAAACGGATGCTGAGCTCCATGACGCCCACGATTGTCACAAAGAATGGCCGCTTAATTGGAGGAGTAGGAAGCCCTGGCGGCGCAACCATCATCACATCGGTGTTGCAGGTGCTCATCAATAAAATTGATTACAAATTGTCTTTGAGCGACGCCGTATCTGCCGGGCGCTTTCACCAACAATGGCTTCCGGACACCGTATTTGTTGAAAAAAGACAATTCCCCGATCACACCA
>WGBF01000510.1 GCA_015494485.1 bacterium
GCATTGCCCTCTACGTTACATTTACTTCATCAACACCACCTTGCGGCTGGCCACAAAGGTATTTCCCGTACCACTTACCGGATGCGCCGTCATCCGTACCACGTACACCCCGCTGGGTACCGGCTTTCCGTTGCTGTTGCGGCCATCCCACACCACCGCATGCCAGCCCGCCGGCTGACGACCGCCAACCAACTCCCGTATCCGCTGACCCTGCACATTGTACACCTCCAGCGCCACTTCCGAGGCCTCCGGCAACGCATACCCAATCGTCGTGCTCGGGTTAAACGGATTGGGATAGGCCGGCTCAAGAACATACGTCTGCGGCAGGGAACGCGACCCTCCTTTCAATTGCTCTGCCAGCGGTTTGTCTCCCTCCGTCACCGTGCTAACACCGCCCAGATAATTCACCACCACCGGTTCTCCCACAGCAACGGGCTCCCCAGTAGTCGTTAAACGCCACTCCACCCGGTACGGTACGGAATAGGCCGGTATCCGTACCTGCAGCGTATCCTTAACATCACGCCAACCTGCCAGCAGGTCTACCGTCTGCAACCGCCCCAGCAAATGACCATCCCGTGCATCCACCGCATCTACAACCAGCTGTAAATCCCCGGCCGTGTATCCGGCCTTGGCCAGTTGTTCCCACTGCGGTGATTCCACCACCAGCCAGTAATTCACCACCCGGGAATCCCTTGCCGAAAACGAACTCTGCAACACGCAGGTACCCGTTGCATCCCGGCGGTGGACTGCTTCCGCACGAACCGCCTGCCCCGCGGACTCCACCTGGCTTATCTCCACCACCAACGGAATACCACCCGGCTCCAGACGGTAGCGATATCCCTTCGTCATCCCCACCGCCAGATTACTGCCTGCCGCCTGACTCAACGAAACCACCGCATCCGTATCCTTCAACAAATAGGGCGTGCTGGTGTACTTCCGATAAACCAGCCGCACCGAATTGTCCGTACCCCAATTCTCACTGATGGTCGGCGTATAGCCAACCCAGCCCGGCTTCTGAACACTCCAGCTACTACCGTTGTATTTGCCAATATATATACTATTGGAAGGCCATTCCCACCACACCAGGCGCAGGGCATTATTGCTATTGAACCCATGCATTGGAAAACCCCTCAGCACCGGACGACGATAATCGGCCTCCGCATGGGAGTCCACAAAACTATTGTAACTCCAGGTTCCGCTGCTGCTCCGGCGGGCATGGACCACCACATCCACCTCCATTGCCACACTGTGGGCCTGCCAGGCAAGCTGGGCCTCCCGGGCCGAGTTTACCGCAATACTCGGATACCCCGCCCCGGAATAGCCAGAACCCGATGAAGCATCCTCCTTACACACCCCAAAACAATAATCCCCGCTCTGGCACGTCTGGGGGTCTTCGCAATCCAGAAAACCACTGTCGTCATACCGAAACTCGGAATAATAAATCGTACCATTCTCCTCCCAGGCCAGATAAAAGGTGTTCTGCCCGTTAAAGGCCAGGGTGGGATAACGGCTGTTGCCATTGGTATTGGGCACCGTTATCGCCGTACCGGCGGAATTGGCCACACCATCGAAGGCCACCAGGCGCAGGCCATCCCCCCACAGGCTATTCTTTATCCGCCACACCACCTGGAATGTGTTCATCCCGTAGCTTACCACCGGCGTAGCCAGAAAACCCGGATTGCTGGTTATGGTAAAGTGCTCCAGCAACACATCCGACTTCCAGCCCGAGGCACTGCGAATGCGAATATGAACCTCGTTGTATTGCTCCCACACCACCGCAATTAAACTTCCGTCGCTGTTCACTGCAACCGCCGGGGAACTGCAATTGCCGTTCACGGCATTCACCTTCTCTTCCCGGCTCCAGCTATAGCCGTTGTCGCTGGAACGGGTATAATAAATGTTACCGTTCTCTTCATACACCAGGTGGAAGCTCCCGTTTACATAGGCCAGCTTGCTCTGGTTGTTATGCTGCAGGGCATCGGTATCCTCCACCAGAAGGGCGGCATCGTAGGTGGCGCGTACCGTGGCACCGGGGAGTTTAAACACCACGCCGGTTTCCCGTTGGGTGGGGTACTGAAAACTCACGCTATCGCTATGCCCTTCCCACTGCAAAAAGTAGGCAGATACCGAATCCGAACGGAAGGGTAAACGCTGGTATTGGGAGGCGCGGACGGAGTATATGGGTTTGCCTTGTTGAAATTGAGGATTTTGATTCAAAAACACGCCCTGCCGAGGTTCTGTTAATTTTATTGTTGCAGGTAATGTTAATGAGTAAAATGGTGCATTTTCCATTCCCTTGTTACGAAAACCTTTTGGTTTATTAGCATGTGGATCGTTTTGATTAGTATAAAAATAAGAAGAATCCTGACGGTCAATAAACCAGGGATCTTTGAATTCCAGAGAACTTTCTATACTTTCATTCGTTGCTACAAAAACAGGTTTTTTAAATACTGCGCTACCTACTGGTTTAAATTGAGAAATTAAATCTTTATCTCCCGAAATCATCCAGGTATCCCAGATAAAATGAACATTATCCGGAACCCAGTAATTAAATTTTTCATCTTTTATAATATTGGTAGAAGCATGAACAGAAACATAGGGGTCATTCTCCGGAACAGGTTTATCGTATGGAACAGATACGGGTGATGACCAATCATTTGAGTTATAATTCCAGAATTTTACAGTCCCAACAGATGCTGTAGAGGATAATTGTTGGTCAACATGAACAATGTAGTCTTTTGGTGGTTCAGGAACAAATTTACCACCGGTAACAATAATTGATAGCTTTTGATGACCGTACTTTATAGCACCTTTATGTGTTATGTGTAACGTAAAATTTGATTCTAACGATTCTGCAAATATCTGTTCAACATTATCAATAGAATTTACGCCCTGCACAGCAGAAGAGTTGGGATTTGAAGGATCTAAAATATAAGGATAAAATCGTTGATTATTTGAAGACTCCAATTCAATATCGATATCATTGACTAACATAGGAGTAATCGGGTCCAGCGTAGCCTGTAACGTATCATGTCCCGGATCAAACCAACAAACTGTTACTTTTATGTAACCGGAGAAACCATCGGATTGAATATACAAATCTGTTGGTTCTGAATAGTCAATTTCTTTTATATGGCTTCCAGTACTATCGCTGATTTCTTGATCAATGATTTTTAAGGCTTCAAGTGTATTCATTAACCCCCAACCATATACATAATCCGGCCCTGGATTACCTGCATCATCTGCGCTATGTATTACCAATGCCTTTAACGTAGATCCATATATTGAAAGGTATCCATATTGTTTAAAGTACTCCAGTATTAACGCCATAGAACCTGTTACAGATGGGGCCGCAAAGGATGTTCCACTCACTGTATCATAATCGACTGAATCTAAAATTCCAGTCGTAATGAGCTCTGTTCCATTAGCCACAATATCCGGTTTAATTCGACCATCATCAGTCGGCCCCCAGGAACTAAAGCTGGACATCATTATATCATCGGGATTTTGATGGCCATCGGGGATATCATGAATTGCACCAACAACCAACGGGTTTTTAGCTGTCTGATATCCGCCTGGTAAACAATCATATCCATTGTTACCGTCCGGACTATGAACATCATCATGGAAATCACCGTCATCCAAGTGCAAGTGTCCTATTGCCGCACCAGGATATTCATCCCTATCATTACCCGCTGCAATCACCGGAAGAAAGTAAGGGTTTAAGTAAGTCAGGCTATCTATTGCTTTTGAATCAGGAGTGTAAAATCCAAATTTATAATCTTCATAAGAATCAACATTTACATTCCCTGCCCAGGCCCAAACATTCCCATACAATGGATGGTTTTCAATAAATGTCCAACCGGTTGTTTTACCATAAGAATGATTAGATATGTTTG
This sequence comes from bacterium, assembly GCA_015494485.1. GTDB lineage: Bacteria > Calditrichota > Calditrichia > RBG-13-44-9 > J042 > WGBF01. Next base: position 3,900 of record WGBF01000510.1, read on the forward strand.
AAAAAAAATTCTCATGTCCCATTTCTGAAATATCATTTTTCCAATCATACGCATGAACTTGAGCACTTGGTGCCATTCCATGGGCATCTGAATTTTTACCTTCCGCAATCATAGTTCCTGCAACTTCCGTTGAATGATCTGATATATTTACATTTGTACTATCATCACTCCATTCAATTATAGAGTTTAAAAATTCTTCATGGTCAGTATAAATTTTTCCTTCGTCCCATTGACCAATATTAATTCCGGTGCCGGATAAATTATAAGGTACTTCCCATGCTTTGTCAGTAGAAATGGTACGCGCAGCATTTAAATTGAATGCAATATAATACACCGGCATTCTACCTTCAAAATATTGCAATTCCGCTATCCGCCCATCTCGGGAACGAAATCGAATCGGAAGGCCCAATTGTTTTGCTCGTTTCAAGGCTGCCTGGTGCCGTCTCACCCATTTACGCTTCTCCCGGTCAATAAATTGCAACAACGCATCCACATCCACCCCGGGATGGGTGTCTTTAAATTTGCGGATGACTTCCGGCGTAATCTTACGCGGTTGTGCAAATAATCCCGGAACAAACATTAATATTAACAAACTTATCACCAACGCTTTCATTGTTTTTTTCCTCCCTACATTTGTTGAATGCCTTTGATGATAAATACCCGATGGGTATTCAGGGC
>WGBF01000511.1 GCA_015494485.1 bacterium
GGAAAAGAATGAAACGAACATGGATTTTGTTTTTTATTTTTTCGTTGATGGTATTTCTGGGGTGTGCATCGCAGAAAGCGCTACAGCCCCCAAAAACATCACGGATTAGCAAAGCTTCACTGGAAAAAGCGAAAAGCCATTATTTAACCGCAGCGCTGTATGATTTTCAGGACCAGTACGACCGCGCCCTGCTGGAATATTTTCAGGCCCTAACGTTCGACTCCACGTCGGCGCAAATTCACAAAGCCATCGGGCGGGATTTTTTACGCACGCAGCGGTTTGAAAGCGCAATCCCTTACCTGCAAAAAGCCGTACGGTTCAATCCGAAAGACAAAGAAGCCCTGTATTATCTGGCAGAAGCGTATTACAATTTAAAGAATTACGCCCTGGCTATTCGGTACTTTGAGAAATTTTTTGCCATTGACCCGTACAATCAGGCCGTTATCAACAATCTGGAATACCTGTACACCCAGACCCGGGATACCACGCGATTGGTTTCGTTGCTGGAGAAGGAAGTGGAACTGCTGGGATATCAGGATGAACTGGTATTGAAATTGTACACCATTTATCTGGAACAAAAAAATTACACCAAAGCCCGGCGTTTGGTGGATCACCTGTTACAACAAGATCCGCAAAATCCTACCAATTATGTTTTGCTGGGAAATCTGTATGAACTGGAGCAAGATTCTGCCCAGGCGGTTACGGCGTATAGCCGCGCCCTGGAACTGGATCCCCGGAGTCAGGAAACGTTGCTGCGTTTGTATCGCATGTTGCGGCACCGGCAGCAATGGGGACTTTTAATTGATGTGCTGTCCCGTTTGCTGGCACAGGATCCCACCGATCCCCGCAAAGCGTTGATGTTAGGCGAAGCGTATTTATTCACCGAACAATACGGGGCGGTGGATTCCTTGCTGCAACCTTTCCGGGATGCCCCCAATTTCAAGGAGCAGGTGTACGAACTGTTGGCCCGGGCCGCAATTGGAGCCCAGCAACTGGATAAAGCGGAAAATTATTTGCGAACCCTGGTTCAAATTAACCCCAAAAACAAATTTGGTTGGGTGTATCTGGCCCTGGTGTACAATCAACAAAACGACCATGCAGAAGCCCTCCGGGTGCTGCAGATGGCCCTTACCTATTTTAAAGATGACCCGATTTTACTCAACATTTACGGTTCCACCCTGATTCAGGAAAAACGGTACACGGAAGCCCGGAATGTGCTGGAAAAAGCGCATCAGGCCCAGCCGGACGACCGGGATATCATTGTTTCCTTAGGCATTGTTTACGACCAGTTAAAATTATATCCCCAGCTGGATTCCCTGTACCAGTACGCGCTGCAAAAATATCCCAACGATCCCCTACTATTAAACAATTACGCCTACTCCCTGGCAGAGCGGGGTAAAAATCTGGAAGCCGCATTGCAAATGGCGCAAAAAGCCCTGGCCAGGGATTCAACCAACGGGGCTTTTCTGGACACCATTGGCTGGATTTACTACAAACTGGGGGATTACCAAACCGCACTGGAGTATTTGCTTCTGGCAGAAAAAAATCGGGAGGAAAGTGCGGAGGTTATGAGTCATATTGCGGAGGTGTACCTGAAGCTGGGGGATTTAGAGAATGCCCGTAAATATTTTCAGCGCGCCCTGCAACTGGAACCGGACAATAACGCCATAAAACAGAAACTGCAGCAATTGTAACTGCAACGCACGTAGGTGAATTGTATTTCATGACGACAGTTCGTTTAAAGAATTTCTTCCCTTTTACCGGAGTGCCTCAGGGGGGCCGCCGGGCAACGTTTTTGCTAATCGGCTTATTTCTCCTTTTTGCAATGAATTGCGCTCCCCGCCTGAACCGCGCTCCTGCACCACCGGCAGAGCTTGCGGCCTGGCCTGCATTTGCCGCTTCGAATGCCAATCGGATTCACACCTTACGGGGGAATGCCAGGTTAACGGTAGAATCCCCCCAGATGAATGGCAGCATGTCCATTACGGTTATCTGGGTGCGCCCGGACACCCTGTATCTGGCTGCTGAAGGGCCCCTGGGAATCAATCTGGGGAAGGTGTTCGTTGGGCGGCATCGCTTCATTATCTACAATGAATATCAGAATCAGTTCATCAGTGGCAATCTGGACAATCCGTATTTAACCCGGTTTTTACAAACATCCTTTTCGTTAACCGAACTAAAATCCATTTTGCTGGGGATTCCGCCTTCCGGGTGGGATAACCTGCAGCCCGTTTCCGGTCAGAAAGGATTATTTATTAAATTTAGCGATGGTGTTAAATATCGCTATCACGTAAATTTGCGCAGCGGTTTGCTGGAAAAATGGGAAATGGTCACAACACAGGGGACGGAGATGGTCATGTCACTGGAGCGCTACCGTTCAATTAACGGCGTCTGGTTTCCACGTTTAATTCGATTGACGCGTCCGGGACACATGGAACGCATTTCCGTTTTTTACCAATCCGTAACCCTGAACAAACCCATTCCAGCATCCGCGTATACCATTACCATTAAACCCGGTGTTCAACAACTGAATGTGAATTAATTATGAAGCTATCCATTGTCATTCCTGCGTATAACGAGAAAGAATCGCTGCCGGAATTGTTTTCCCGGATTCAAAAGGCTGTAACACCGCTCAATTGCGAGTACGAAATCATTGTTGTGGACGATGGCAGTACCGATGGTACCTTCGAGCAACTGAAAGCGCTTAAAAAAGAATATCCCATGCTCAGAGCCATTCGGTTCCGCCGCAATTACGGGAAAAGCGCTGCCCTGGCCGAAGGCTTTGAGCGCGCCCGGGGAGATATTGTGATTACAATGGATGCCGATTTACAGGATGATCCGGCCGAAATCCCCAATCTGATTCGAAAAATTGAAGAAGGGTACGACCTGGTATCCGGCTGGAAAAAGAAGCGCCACGATCCCCTTTCCAAAACAATTCCTTCCCGAATTTTCAATTTTGTAACCGCAAAATTAACGGGTATTCCCCTGCACGATTTTAACTGCGGGCTGAAGGCCTATCGAAATGAGGTCATTAAAACCATCGAAGTGTACGGTGAATTGCACCGCTTTTTGCCGGTGCTGGCCGTGTGGCAGGGCTTTGAAGTCACGGAAATCCCCGTTAAGCACCATCCGCGTAAGTACGGCAAAACCAAGTTCGGCCTCAGCCGCTTTACCAACGGATTTTTTGATTTGCTGACGGTCATGTTCATTACCCGCTTCCGTAAAAAGCCCCTCCACTTTTTTGGTTTTTTAGGGCTTCTGGCTACCCTGGTAGGGATGCTGATTTTGCTTTACCTTACCATTTTGTGGTTTCAGGGGCAGGGTATTGGCCGGCGACCGCTGTTGTTTCTGGGGGTTTTACTGGTTATTGTGGGGGTGCAATTCTTTTCGCTGGGACTTATTGGAGAAATGGTTACCAGCACGCTGGATCAAAAAATTGAATATTCCATTAAGGACGAAATTGAATAACCTCACCAGCAGGGGTTGATTTCATGAAGATTGTGATGACTGGACCCGGGTATCCCTACCGAGGTGGATTGGCCCAATTTAACCACCAGCTGTACCATCACCTCTCCCGGCGCCATGCGGTTACATTTTTAACCTTCACCCGTCAATACCCGGAATTATTGTTTCCGGGAAAGACCCAGCTGGACACAAGCCGGGGAAAACCGCCCGTTCCCACTATTCGGGTGCTGGATACCGTCAATCCCCTCACCTACTGGAAAACCTTTCGATTGATTGAAGCCATTAATCCCGATATCGTATTGTACCGCTACTGGATGCCCTTTTTTGCCCCGGCTTTTGGGACCATTGCACTGTTAACCCATTTGAAACGGGTGGCAAAAACCGTCTTTCTGTGCGATAACATTGTTCCCCATGAACGGCGCCCCGGTGACCGTTTGCTTACCCGATATGCCTTTCGCTACGTGGATGGCTTTGTGGTCATGTCCCAACAGGTGGAAAACGAATTGCAGATGTTTAAGCCCCGGGCGCCTTACGTGCGCTTATTTCACCCCATTTTCCAGCACTTTCCACCCCCGGTAACCCGGCAACAGGCACTGGCAAAATTGAATCTACCCAACAAACCCACCTTATTGTTTTTTGGTTTTGTTCGCCATTACAAAGGCCTGGATGTATTGTTGCACAGCCTTCAACGCATTCGTCAGAAACTGGATTGCCAGCTCATCGTCGCCGGTGAATTTTACGATGACGAAGCCGAATACCGCCAATTAATTAAGGTGCTGGGCCTGACTGAAACAGTGCGGCTGTTCAATCGCTACATCCCTAATGAAGACGTGCCCTATTTTTTTTCCGCCGCCGATGTGGTGGTGCTGCCCTATCGTTCCGCCACCCAGAGTGGGATCGTTCCGGTGTGCTATTATTATCAGAAGCCGGTTATTGCCTCAGCAGTGGGTGGTTTACCGGAAGTGGTGGAACCCGGAAAGACAGGTTTTTTAGTCCCCCCGGAAGACCCCGAAGCGCTGGCCGAAGCCATTTTGACCTTTTATGAACAGGGCGGCGAAAAAGCATTTCAGCACGGACTCCAACGCGCCAGAGATCGCTTTAGCTGGGAGGCATTTACACGCCAGTTGGAGGATTTTCTTGAACGGCTATAATAAAACAAGGGGCGCGCGAAGCGCCCCTTGCGGAGTTGGGAGGGAGGTTTTGACCATTGGATGGTCGCCCATAATATATAATTTAAATTTAATTTTGTCAATAGCATAAATCTGAAATCTGCAAGATGTGATCTAACGCACTTAAATTCCGTCGCTGTTTCCCTTATACCCGTATTTTCACTCTGGACTATCCCAATTAATTCGGTTTGTTACTGAGACGCTACATTTTTTACCTGGCGCTTTACCAGACGATGAATCGATTTAATCACTGCTTTAAAGTGTCCCACGGAATCCACATCAGTGGGCAATGTTTGTTGAATGGCATCGGCCACGGTGTTAAGGCTCTCTTCCGAAAACCCGGTAGAAGAGTATGTTTTTACATCCAGTTGAAATTGTGAGCGTAACATTTTAGAAAATCGGTGCAAGAAAGCGTGCCACAACATTTGCTCTTCCAGCGAAAACTGCTGTGATTTACCATTGAGAAAATCCAGTGCTTTCTGGAGATTGAATTGATACGGGAGCAGTTCGCGAAGAGAATACCGGCTTAACAGCCACCACAAAAAAACGATTGTTGACATAACGGGTGTTTTGGCAAAACGGGAAGGGGTTAAGGCCCCATCCGCGCGCTGGCGTAACCAGATGTCGGACAAAATATCAACCGGAGCCTTAAGATTTGCATCATAAAATCGGTGGAGAAGTTGCATGGAATACAGCACTTCCCGGTCTCCCACGACACTGCCATCTACATGATAAAACTCCATTGGCATTTCCCACTGCTCAGGGGGCTCTACGGGAATAACCTGAACGGTGGGTGCTTGTTCCACCTTTTCGGTGCGCTGATAGGTGGCAACCCAGGCAGTATGGCTGGAAGGAAGCTCAAAGGCTAAGGCCAAATCTTTGGCGGATATCTGGTGCCATTGCTTCTCCACTCCGCTGTTGTTTTCCAGCCATTGGACCATCTGATTCGCCCAGTATTTTAATAGCCGGGATTTGAATTCGTTTTGCGGAAAAACCAAATGGACAGGAAATTCCAGCGCATCGTTGTCCAGAATTACCCGAAGGGCACGAACGGAAATCGGTACCGCAGGCCATTCCATAAATATCAAACGATGGGTTCCGGGCTCCAGGGGAAATGGCAATTGGGTAAACATGTCAGTCAACGGAATGGTATCCCCATCTGTAACAAGTTCCAGCTCCCTTATCCAGGGATAGCGCAATCCCTGAAATTGCAGATTTACGGCGCGATTTAAATCTTCTCCGGGAAAAATAAATTCCGTGGTTGCCGGAATAACCTGCTGGATGCGTTGAAAGAGGTCCTGGTTCACGGCAGTATCAATCCCAAACAACAGCATGCGCCCCCGGAAACCGCTCCGCTGAATTTGCTCCACAATCTGACGTTCATTACCAACCTGACCATCCGTCAATAACACAACCACGCCATCCCGGGAATCTTCTCCCCACCCGCGCAGGGCATGGTTTAAGGCCGGCAACAGTTCCGTACCCCCCATACTTTCCAGATGGTCAATCCATGTATCCGCCTGGTGTAAATTCACATCATCCAGTGTTAACCAGGACCCATCCGTAGGCCAGGGGTAAAAGTTGCTCTCAAACGCAATAAACCGGAACCGTTCCCCGTGCAGCAACTTCCGTAAACACAATCGCAGTGCCTTTTTTGTGGTTTCCAATTTGCTACCCGACATTGAACCGGAAATATCCACCAGAAAGGTGACGGCCAGGGGCTGACTCCGCTGAGGCAATGCCGCATCACCCCACAGAGAAAGTGCAACAAATGGGTTGTCCCGGTATTTCAGTGGCCAGAGTTGTACTTTCCGGGCAGCTTCCCAGGTAATGGACACCACAATATCTTTATTGGGTTTTAAGTGGTCTCCCATAACAGCCGTATATACATTGGTCTCCACCATTTTAATGGCAAAGGGATGTGAAGGACTTTCAATTTTCCGGATTGGCATGGAACCTTCGATTCTGAAAGCGGCACGCACGGTGTACGGCACTCCGTCGGGACTCACCGGCGGGGTGATTTTGTCTGCGTCTGGAACAGCATCGGTGGGAAATGCCCATCCCAGACCATCTCCAAAATCAACCGGTTCTCCGGGAATGTAGCGGGGACCAATGACCGTTGGAATGCGAATGGTTGTACGCCCCCCGCGCGCTTCCAGATATTGCAGCAGTCGGAATTCTACCAATACCCGCTCATCCGGTGCCAGATTCCCGATATTTAAAGAGTACGCATTGCTGCGATGTTGCTCCAGCTTGACGGCAAAATCCCCCGCTTCCACCGCCTTTTCATACATAGTTTGAGCTTCCTGGCGGTCTACCACCTGGGATTCCACCACATGGTCCTGAAAAACCACACGGAATTTCTCCAGTGTCATATCGCTGTTTAAGGGGAAGCTGTACACTACTTCCAGCACCTCCGGCCCGGTATTGTGAAACACGTGGCGGATAATAACTTCCGCCAGCGGCCAACGGATATTTCCCTGCACATCCCACTGGCACAGGGCCAGATTCTTCAGGCCGTCCAAACCGTTTTGGCTTCGGGCCTCAACGCGAGGCATTTCGTGATTGGGTACCATAATCCCTCCTTTTGTTAACCTTCCAGCGCCTGATATACCTCAGGCAAATGATGTTTTAAATACCGCCGGGCTTGTGGGGTTAAAGGCCAGCGAATCAACAATTCCAGTCCATCGGCTAATTCCACCCGAATCAGTGTTTGCCGGGGCAGTGCCGGGGGAGCTTTTGCTTCCTGCACCATTTGCAGATTAAATTCTCTTTCCGGTGCCTGCATTCGTAAGGGGAGTTCCTCGGAAAAATCCTTCTGGTTCAACAATTGTTGAATTTCTTTTAGCGAATAGCGTGCCTTTTGCAGTTTGCGAATAAGCAGGAGCCGCTGGAGATGCTCTTCTGAATAACGGAAGTTCTTCCCCTTCCCTTCCGGCGGCGGTAGCAAACCAATTTGGGTATAATAATAAATGGTTCGCCGACTAAACCCGCTGCGTTTTATGAGTTCGTGAATATCCATTATTATTACACCATTACTGTTATACTGTCACAAATATAAAAAGTGAACCGTTTGATGTCAATACAATTTTCCTGCGTCTCAATTATTTGGCCACCGGCTACGTGCATCGCCATTCGGGGTATGGCAATGAGGGGTATTTTTTGAGGAAGCTTTTTAGACGATCCGTTTTTCAACAAAAAGGAAGTCCACAACAAAACAAGGAATATCCGCCCTTCTCTCCAAGATATTATAAAATTTCAGAATAGCTAAAATGATTTTACGATTTTGGTTTTCCAAACAACGTGGCCCACATCCATCGTTTTTGGTTCGTGCCATGAAATACGTTCCATGATAGGCTTACCAAGATAATCAATACCCGTGTGATAGTGGAGACATCTCCCGGATGTCCTTGAAAGATCACAAAAGGAACATTGGCCAGAGCATGGATACCCACCATATATGCCAGATTTTCTGTAAAAACAAAAATTAAATTTAAAAGTACACCGGCAAAAAATAGTGCCAAAATATTTACCCATAAATGGTCTGGAGTATTCACCCATAATCGGTTGGGAATGTGAGAAAGGGCAAAAAGAATTTCTGCCGAAATAAGGGCAAAGAGTAAAGCGGTTTTCCTGGAAAATTTTATTTGGAATATTAGATACAATTGGATAAAAAATATTCCCCGAAATAATAGCTCTTCATAAAGGGCATTTCCAAACAGTTGCCCCGCAAATCGTCCTATTAACACATTTCCTTGCTCTACCAAAGCAATCGGTTGCTCCCGGAGAAGATTCATCACCATAACACTTACATTGAATCCGATAATAA
>WGBF01000512.1 GCA_015494485.1 bacterium
GTCCTTGAATCACATAGGTCTCTTTAAGTCGGCGATAACGGGCGTTGGCGGTTCGCCGAATAAGGGGCTGAACGTTTAGCCGTTGCAGGTAAAAACCCATTAATTCCCGGAATTTCAGTCCCAGGGGAATAGCGGATGGGCGGTGGGGCGCAAAAAAACGAATATCATCCAGACAACTGCTGCTGACTTTTTCCAGGCTCATGGCACCGGAAGGCAACTGCAGGGTGACGGTTGCGGCATCCCACTGAAGCTGTGCCCGTGGGTGTAGCCGGGCGCGTTTTTTTACTTCGACGACAATGGTATTTCGCCCCCGGTGCCGTTCCACCACTTCACCCAGAATCATCATGTAATCCGGAAAATAAAACTTACCCCAGCGCCAGCTGGCAATTTCCTTCCCCAGAAACACGTTCCCAAAATTGCGGTCGTGGTAGCCCTGCCCACTCACGGCCAATTGTTGGCCATCAACTTGAATCTCCACCTGGGCAGGCGCCCTGGGTAACCGTAATTGCCATTTAAAATACTTTTCCTGGTCGCTGTCGGTTAACAAATTCAACTCAACCATCTCATCCGGTACAACCGGTTGCCGGAAATGTCCCCGAATGGCAAACTCCTGATGCTTCGCCCGGAAATGGACTCCGTTATTGAAAAAGGTAATGGCGTTATCTTCATCCCAGGTTACTTCGCCTGGTGTGGCATGCAGCATCCGGAGGGGCAAGGGGAAAAAGCGGTGCCACGCCTGTCGTCCATTGTGATATAAAAATACATCCACAATACTGATATCAAAAGCCGTGGTAAATGGACGTACATGATAGGTAATGACCAAATCCCGTCCGTCCGGCGTGGAAATATCAAAATAATACCAGTCAAAAGGAACCATATTTACCGAATCAGCACCAATTTTTGCGTTGCGCTGTAGCTTCCCTGCGTCGCCCGCACAAAGTAAATTCCCGATGGCAAGACATTTCCCCGGTTATCGGTACCATCCCAGCGAACGTCCATAACGGACTCCTGCGGCAAAAGCTGAAATTTGCGAACCGGCTGACCATTCACATTTACGATTTGCACCGAAATGGGCTGGCGAATAGAACGGGACGTGAAATACAGATGCACATCCTGATTAAACGGATTGGGAAATATTTTCAATCGAAATTGTTGGGCAATTTGCTGAATTTGGTGTCCCAGTGAAACCGGTTCACCACCCTGTTCCCCAATAATAATTACAGCATTTTTGGTTGGTGTATTGTTGGTGATTAAGCTCAGGGTATGGGTACCTGCGGCCATTTCCCGCACAAAAAATATGGTTTTCCCTTCACCCAGCAATCGATTGCCATCCAGAAAATAGGCGAGGGAATCATTTAACATCTGGTCATTCAATTGCAGGTACAAATCATCGTCATTGCCTTCATCAAAACTTCCGTAGTCATTGGATTGAGGATCTTCATCGGCAGAACCACTTATGTAAAATGCCACCCGGCCACCGCTGGTGGTAAACGAATAGGTTTTCCACGTTAAAGAATCGCCTCCCGGTGCGGTTTCCATGGTGGTATCTGCCACAAGCACAGTGGCATTTTTGCTCCCCACGGCAGCTACGCCGTAAAGGGTTGGGGTAATATGGGCAAACAGATCCAGATTATAGGTACCTGCAGGGACATCCAGCTGTTCCAGTACTGTTTGTGGTAAATTATCCTCCCGATTGGCATTCACCTGAATTCGGCCGATGGTATCCCCCGGGGTGGAGAGCACCAGCTCCAGGGCATCGGGATCGCTGTAGGCGGGATATTGCTCAACCCGCGCCGTGGCCAGTATAAACAATCGCACAGAATCAACCGAAATGGTCTCCTGTTTCCACAGCGATTTTTGCGGTGAATAGGCAATTTCATTGTAAAATTTATACAGATGTACAAATCCATCCGGGGACATGGCGGATACCGGAACCTCCCCCTGGCGGATTTCCACAAAATCCATTACAAATTCGTTTTCCCCTTCCCAGCTCTGCCGGTATTTATTGCCGTAATAATCCCGCACATGATTATCCAC
>WGBF01000513.1 GCA_015494485.1 bacterium
CGTATTTTATTTGCAACGATGAACCCGTCTGGTGGTCCGCCGTGGTCCAAAAAATTGAATCGGCGATGGGGCGCCGTGCACGGACCATTCCCGTACCGTATCCCATTGCCTATGCCGCAGCGTCAGTACTGGAAGGCATTGCCCGGCTGCGCAAGCAACCAACGATTCTAAACCGGCAAAAAATGCTGGAGGTAAAGCAGCCCTACTGGGTTATTTCCAATCGCAAAATCCGGGAACAACTGGGGTTCCGGCAAACGGTTTCGCTGGAGGAAGGCATCCGCAACACGATTGAATGGTACACCGCCCACGGTTATCTGCGCTGAGCGTTGCCACATCGTCTCAAACTGGATCTTTGAAAAACAGATGTAGCTTCAGAAAAAATTACAGGTTACCTCAAAAATTTTTATTGGGAATCGATAGTAATGTAAATTTGCACCAAAAAATAGGAAGTGCTTATGCCGTTAACACCAGAAGAAGAAAAGAGACTCCGGGAGAAAATTCGCAAGGAACTGGAAGAACGCGAGCGGCGGATTCGGCAAAGTCAGGAGGAAGAGGAAAAAGAACGCCAGCGCCGCATGGAAGAACGATTGCGGATTCAAATTCGCGAAGAGGAAGAAGAACGGTTTTATACCGAACGGGGGTATGTCAAATACATTAATCATCGCGGTGGCGTAGAATGGCTCACTCCGGAAGAAGTGGAGCAACGAAAACAGCGCCGCAAAAGCCGAAAGCCTTCCTCCCGTCGGGCAGCAAGGAAAAAACGCAAGGTGCTGCAATGGGTCATAAACGGTAGTATTGTTTTTATTGCCCTGTTCACATTTCTGTTCTTTTACAAATTTTACCCGGCCAAAGGGAAAGCGGTGGGCACTGTTGTGGTTCAATCGGATGTTCCCGGGGCCCGCATTTTCATTGACGGCATTGAAACTCCCCGATTTACACCGGATACCATCCCCAACATCAAGGCGGGGATTCATTACATCTCCATTTACAAAGAGGGGTTTGCCATCTGGCCTCCTGTTGTTCGGATTGCTGTGGGCAAAAACAAAACGCAAAGCGTTCAGTTTCAGCTTAAAAATGCTGCCCAGATGGGAACGGTAATGATTCGCACAAATGTTTCGGGATATTCCGTCTTTGTGGATGGCATTCCCCAGGCTTACACGGGCAATACGCTGGAACTTCCCGTGGGTTACCATACCATTATGATAATAAAAAAGGGATATCTGGCTACACCCAACTACCGCCGGATTCTGGTAACCACATCCCAACCTAAGGTTGTGGATTTTACGCTGGAACCCGCGGATGAAATTGCCAGCATCCGGGTGTTTAGCAGCCAGCGGGACGCTGCGGTGTACATCAACGGGAAATACACCGGCTACATTGCCAATGGCACCCGAATTTACCTTCCCCCCGGTGTGTACGATGTAACCCTGCGGAAAAATGGCTACACCCCGTTTCCGGAAACCGAAACGTTAAGTCTGGTGGATGGGGATGATGAATTGCTTAATTTTCAGCTACGGCCGGAACCCCAAACCCACACCGTGCGGGTGATTACACGAAACCCGGGAGCAACTATTTTTGTGGACGGCCACCAGTTGCCGTTTGTCACCCCCCTGCTGGAACTTCCCCTGTCCCAGGGCAATCATTTCATCAATTTTATGCGGGGGGATACGGAATACCATCCCGGGGACTTTTTTGTCAGCAGCGAAAAGCTCCTCAAAGGGCAAATTTTTGCGGAATTCTAAAAAAATGGCCACGCCTGAGCAGCGTGGCCAATCCCCGGTCCGGTATTTTTTTGAGGAGGCCTCAGGCTGGGGAACTCCTAGAGGCTAAACCAATAATTCAATTTGATCAGGAATATATTATCGGGGAAAATATCAAAAAGTTCCCGAAAATTATTTTTTGCATCAAATGTACCATCCGGTAGCCAGCCGGTTCGCTCCTGCGTCCATACCAGGTACAATGTGGAACCCGGCACATATTCCCACCGAATTACCAGGTTGGACCGGAATTGTTTAAAATTAAAATCGGGATTGTAAATCCAGTAGTCATCCACCCCATCGTGGTCTTCATCCACCCAGTATCCGCCGCTCCGGGTATCGGCCGTTATTTCATCGCCCGTATACCAATGGAGCCGGTCTTCCAGCCGGGGAGCTCTGGGATGGGTCACATATTTAAATTCCGAATACTTCCCCACGGAAACAAAGGGTTGCCCGTAATACTGAATGCTTAAATCCGGTGTAATGCTGTAATTCAACCGAATGGTCACGCTCAGGGTTTTCTGATCAATGGTTGCCAGAATGTACCGGGGTTCCCCATTAAAGGAAGTTTGCATCACATATTGTTGGTCATACACATTTTTGCTCAGTGAGGGCCGCACGCTCCACGAAAAATTACTGCCAATCCGCCACCGAAAGAAGATGCCCCCGGCTATCCAGCGGCTTTTGCCTTCCAGATTTTTCCCGGCGGACAGATTTCCACCAAATTGGACATCTTTGCGGGAATCGGTTCCAAAATGGAAAAACTGCCCGATATCCGCTGACGTCCGATACATGGGGCCACCCCGAAGTTTGGTCGGGGAATATCCCGGCCCGGAAAAGAAAATACCGCCGCCCATGCTCCAGAAATTCATGAATTGAAACCAGCCGTTCACGTTCATGCCCCAGCCAAGTTTTTCGCCGCTGAAGTCCCACTCGTTTTCCACATTGAAATTTGTATTAATCCGCCGGAAAATCCACCGGGGCTCCCACTCCCGGTAACCAATCCAGACAAACTGGGCAATCTGATCAGCACGGCGCAAATAGCCCAGGTCGTTTAATTCCAGCCCCGGCGAACGCCATAGGCCACCTATGACCGCCTGTAAATGGCCACCGCCCACTTTCCCAAAGGCAATTGAACCACCATGTCCGGAAAGCTGGGTGCGGTTGCTATCCAGGGACACATGGTGGGCATCCGGTCGCTGAAAATAATGGGTGGAACTGGTTTGTACTCTGAGCAGCGCTTCCGGATTGCCGGTGATGTGGGAAAACGCCGTCTTAACATCCAGCATCAGGGTTTTGTTTTTCCAGAAGCGGGTTAAGTCGAATCCGCCGGTGTATGCCTGTTTGTTCAGGAAATTCAAATGAGGCTCATTAATACGCCGCAGGGTTGCAGTCACCATTCCGCCAACCACCATGTTGCCCCCATCGTAATCCTGACGCATGCGGCCCAGAAAATAATTCGTTAACGGCTCTACGGTTACTTTGCGCCGACGACCGGCAGAATCCACTGTGGCATATTCCTGGGCCGTTACGGCTTCCAATGCACCCACGGAAAGGCCACTTGCCGTTTTTCCGGTTAATTTCAATGCGCCAAGAATGGCCGTATTGCGGGGAACATCGGCATATTCTCCGGATGAGAGCACCGGCCAGTAATGCGGTGGACGGCCAATTCGGCGGGAATAGAACAGGCCCTCCCGGGAACTGTTTCCGTCACCCAACCCCAGGGAAAAAGTCAAAATGTTGTTCCCTTCAATAAAAAAGGGTCGTTTCTCCTGATAAAACGTTTCAAACTCGGTTAAATTCACCACCGAAGGGTCTGCTTCCACCTGCCCGAAATCGGGATTGATGGTAATATCCAGATTCATGTCTGACGTAATACCTATTTTCCCATCCAGACCGATGTTGCCGTTAAGACGTTCACCGGTCCGAAAGGGATTGCCTGGTTCTTTTAAAAAGGTTTCCCGACTCCCAACGACATAGGGTAACAATTCAATCCGACGGGACGGTTGAACATTTTGAATTCCCCGTAAAATACCGAAATAGGCGATGGGCTGTGCCGCATCCTTGGGAATGAAGCTCCAGTAGCTGACCTCCTGTTTCCGGTACAACACCCGGTAAACTTCCAGGCCCCATACCTGCTCCGGAACGCCAGCAAACCGCAATTGACTAAAAGGGATTTTAAACTCTGCCGTCCAGCCGGAATCGTCCACGGCAACGGCTGCTTCCCATACGGGGTCCCAGGAGTCATCACTCCGGAAACCCCCTTCGGAACGCACTTCGTCCATGCGAACCCCGGCAGCATTCACCGAAAAGGAAAAGGCCGTACGCTGGTCGTGGTAGGTGTCCAGAATGATCCCCACCTCGTCGGAATTGTCTCCTTCATCCCGACGGGCTACCCGACGCACAATTTTTTGGGGCTCATCATCAAATGCGCGGATAAAGACATACAGATTTTTTTGGTCGTAGCCAATCCGGAAATAGCTCTGGTAGGTGGGTTCGGTATTCTCATAGGGTTCACTTTGAATGAATTTATTGGCACGGGGTGCCGTAAACCACACCGCTTCTTCCGCTTTCCCATCCAGGTGAATCGACGATTCCGGAAAGCGAACCGCAACATACACGCGTTTTTGTTGAGCATCTCCAGCGAACACAAATTGAAAAACGAGCAATAAACCAAGAACTGCCAGGAATTGTCGCATTGTATCCCGTCCCCTCAATTTCCTCATCAACCACCCGCAATTACGAACCCCTCCTCAAATTGTTACAAAATTTTTGATTGTTTTTTTACTGGCGGGTCCACATTATTTTTCTGATATGAAAAAGCGAATTTTAATTATTCACACCGGGGGAACCTTTGGAATGGTTCCCATGAGCCCCTCCAGCGTATTGGCGCCGGAAAAAATTGCATCCCATGTGCTTCAATACGTGCCGGAGCTCACCCGAATTGCCGATGTGGAATTCGCCTTTGTTTTTAATCTGGACAGTGCAGAAATAGAAATCCCCCATTGGATTACCCTGGGGGAAACTATTGTGGCGAACATGGAGCAATTCGATGGATTTGTTATTATCCACGGAACGGATTCCATGGTGTACACCGCCACAGCGTTATCATTTATGTTGCGAAATCTACCCAAACCCGTAATCCTAACAGGTTCCCAGCGCCCCCTGGCAATGATCCGCACCGATGCCCGCATGAATTTAATTAATGCCGTGGAGTTGGCCACGTATCCCATTCCGGAAGTCAGCATTTGCTTTGACAATAAATTGTTGCGGGGCAACCGCACCATTAAATATTCTTCAACCGATTATGACGCTTTCCGCAGTCCCAATTATCCTCCTCTGGCCACAGTGGGTATTGACATTCACATCGAAAACACCCATCTGACCCCCGATGGCGCCTTTGAATTCCTGCCTCAGTTTCAAAACGACCTACTGGTATTGCGCTTCGTTCCGGGGCTCTCCGTCCGGTTTTTGGAAGCACTACTCCACCACCCACCCCGGGCTATTTTTATTGAGGCGCTGGGACTGGGCAATGTCCCCATTCAAAACAACGCATTCCTAACCTGGGTAGAGAATTTGATTTCTCAAGATGTTCTGGTGCTGGTGGGGAGCCAGAGTCCCCACGGAGGGGTGGACCTTTCCCGATATCAGAACGGCATGGAATTAAAAAAGGCCGGAGCCATTGGCTGTGGGGACATGACCACCGAAGCAGCCATTGTTAAAACTATGCATTTGCTGGGCTCAGGCCTGCATTCCCGGGAAACTTTTTCCCGCGCATTTCTGGAGCCCATCGCAGGAGAAATTTCCTCACCTCGTTAGGCCTCTGCTGGTGTGTTACCCTCTGCCTCAGGAGTATCGGCTTTCTTTTAAAGTATTGCGAATGTTTTACCGAATATGACTCACAAGTCAAGGATGATGACGAAAGGATTGAAGGATGAGTCAAGGACGAACGATTCTCAGCTTGCTGAGAAAGCGCGTGGATGCGCTTTCCGCCCTTAAAGAAAGTTTGCTGCACCAGCAACATGCCCTTCTGGAAAATCAACCCCATCGCCTGGAAGCCATCAATGTGGAACAGGTGGCGATTATGGAAGACATCCAGGCTCTGGAGGTGGAATGGGCAACGCTGAAAAAACAACTCCAGAACTCCTCTGCCCCTGCGGTGGATCCGGACTACCCGTACATCCAGTATTTAAGCGACGACGAATTGCTCGAATTTGAGCAATTGAAAACACAGGTTCGGGCCCTGGGGGAAGAAATTCAACGGCTTAAGGAAAATAATCAGGCGCTTATTGAAAATTCCCTGGGATTTGTGCGCGCCGTGCTCCGTTCGGTAGAGAGCGGGGTGGATTCCCAGGCCGTATACCGCCCTGGCAGGCAACGCCCCCGCCAACGAAATATTGTTCTGGACAAAACACTGTGAGGTAAGCCATGCCAGGGATTTTCCAGAGTTTGGACATTGCCCGGCGCGCCATCTGGGCAAATCGGCTGGGA
>WGBF01000514.1 GCA_015494485.1 bacterium
ATGACCACCATTCACGATAAAAAGACGCTGGAAGAAAACACGTTTATGGTGGCATTGGATTATCTGGCGCTGGGGTTGGACCCCAAAAAAGCTACCTTGTTTGTGCAGTCCGACGTACCGGAAGTTACCGAACTGGCCTGGATCCTTTCCACCATTACCCCCATGGGATTGCTGGAAAGGGCCCATTCCTACAAGGACAAAATTGCCAAGGGCATTTCCCCCAATCACGGTCTGTTTGCTTACCCGGTGTTGATGGCCGCAGATATTTTAGTCTACGATTCCGAACTGGTTCCGGTGGGCAAGGACCAGAAACAGCACCTGGAAATGACCCGGGATATGGCGGAAAAATTCAACCACATTTTTGGGGAAACGTTTGTTATTCCCGAAGAATTGATTCTGCCGGAAGTGGCTGTGGTACCGGGTATTGACGGGCAGAAAATGAGTAAAAGCTACAACAATACCATTGAAATTTTTGCCGATTACAAAACCCTGAAGTCTAAGGTCATGAGCATTGTGACCGACTCCACACCGCTGGAAGCACCCAAGGACCCGGACAAATCCACCATTTACGCCCTGTACAAATTGTTTGCCACGCCGGAAGAGGCCGAGGAGATGCGCCGCAAATTTTTAGCCGGGGGATACGGTTACGGGCATGCCAAAAAGGAACTGCTGGAGAAAATCTGGACCTATTTTGAGCCCCATCGGAAACGGCGGGAGGAATTGCTGAAAAACCCGGATGTGGTGCATCAGGTGTTGAAAGAAGGGGCTGAACGGGCACGGGAACGGGCGCAGACGGTGATGGACCGGGTCCGGAAACACACTGGTCTGTTGCGCTATCGACAGGATCGGGTGTAACCTTCGCCCCGGAATGAGAGCCATCTAACCCAAACGGAGTGTCCATGTACAAAATAAAGCTGCCGGTATTTGAGGGTCCGTTCGACCTGCTGTTGTATTTAATTAAGAAAAACGAAATTGACATTTATGACATCCCCATTGCGGACATTATCCGGCAGTATCTGGAATATCTGGAGCTGATGACGTTGCTGGACCTGGAAGTGGCCGGGGAGTTTGTGGAAATGGTGGCGACTTTAATGCTCATCAAGGCGCGCATGTTGCTCCCGGCCGAAAGCACCGATGAGGAAGGACTTCCGGAAGACCCCCGGCAGCCCCTTATTCTTCAGTTGCTGGAGTACAAGCGTTTTAAAGAAGCCTCTCAGGAACTGTCCCGGCGGGAAAGCGAACGCTTAAAGCGTTTTGCACCTGCAGCGGACCATCTTCGGAAAAAATACGAACAGGCTACGGACGATGCGCCAGTCCGGGATGCGTCCTTGTTTGACCTGTTAACCGCTTTTAAACGGGCGCTGGACAACATGCCCAGGGTGACCGTCCACAGTGTGCAAACCATTAAAATAACCCTGGAAGACCAGGTAAAATACATTTTTGATGCGCTGAAAAACCGTCCCCACATTCTGTTCCACGATCTGGTGAAGCCGTTCAAAGAGAAAATGTATTTAATCGTAACCTTTATGGCCCTTCTGGACCTGGTGCGGCTGCAAATGATTAAAGCGGTGCAGAGCGAAGTGTTCGGCGAAATTCGTCTGCAGCCTCTGGGGGAGTTGAGCCTGTCCCGGTACTACCAGTTGCGCAGCCATGAAATGACACCCAATGATTCCCCGGAAGCATCGGCCTCCTGATCATCCCGCCGTTTGAAAACAATCCCTTGATTGCCGGAGGGGAAAGTCGTATTTTTGCCCGTCCGTTTTTGTATTTTCGTTGAAGAAAAAGGTGGTTTTATGGCTGAAACCAACCGGGACACGGGGGAAACGACGGTTTCCGAACGCGACCTGGCCATCATTGAAGCGCTTATCTTTGCCAGCGATGGTCCGCTACCACCGCGCAAGATTGTGGAGATTCTGCCGCATCTCACCGAACGGCTGGTGCGACGTGCGGTGGAGGAATTGAATGCCGCCTATCGCCAAACCGAACGTACATTTGTTATTGAGGAAGTGGCCGGCGGGTTCCGCTTTTTTACCCTCCCGGAATTTGAGCCGTTTTTAAAAAAACTGTACGCCAACCGCAGCCAGCAACGGTTATCCCAGAAGGCCCTGGAAACACTGGCCATTATTGCCTATCGGCAGCCCATTACCCGGCAGGAAATTGAAGAGATCCGTGGCGTCAGCGCCGATGGCGTGATCCGTACTCTGCTGGCCCGTAACCTGATTACCATTGCCGGCCGCGCAGAAGCCCCCGGCAGCCCCTTTTTGTACAAAACCACCAAAACTTTTCTGGAATATTTTGGGTTAAACAGTTTGAACGATTTACCCAAATTAAAAGAAATTGACGAATTAATTGCCGGTGACGAGGAACTGAAAACTCAATATCAGGAAGTGTTGTTGCATCAAATTGAGCCTGAAATCCTGGGATTAAAACCCAACGGTGAAAGCGAATCTCTGAACGACAAAACTGAAGAACACGGGTCCGATGACAACCAAAAAGAATAAACCGGAAAACCTCATCCGTTTAAATCGGTTTCTGGCACAGGCCGGCATTGCCAGTCGGCGCAAGTGCGATGAGCTTATTGCCGCCGGTCGGGTCAAAGTGAACGGCAAAGTAGTAACCGAGCTGGGGGTCCGCATTAATCCCCAAACAGACAAAGTGGAATTTGACGGGAAAGAAGTGCAGATTCCCGAGTATTTCATTTACATTTTGATGAACAAGCCCCGCCGCGTGTTAACCACGGCCCGGGACGACCGCAAACGGAAAACGGTGCTGGATTTACTGCCCATTCGGGAGCGCCTTTTTCCGGTGGGCCGGCTGGATTACATGACCACCGGTGCGTTGCTCATCACCAACGATGGAGAAATGGCGTATTATTTAACGCACCCCAAGTTTGAAGTAAAAAAGGTGTACCGGGTGCTGCTGAACAAATTGATTCGTCCCATTGATTTGCACCGGTTTCAACACGGAATTGACCTGGGGGATTTTAAAACAGCGCCCTGTAAAGCGCGGGAAATCCGCCGCCTGGACAACCGTAGTTTAATGGAGGTTGAAATCCACGAAGGGAAAAACCGGCAAATTCGGCGCATGTTTGCGGCCCTGGGCTACGAAGTGGAGGAGTTGCACCGCAAAGAATTCGCCGGGTTAAAAGTGGACGATTTGCGGGAAGGGGATTTCCGGGAGCTCACGCCGAGTGAAGTCAAGCAGTTAAAACAATTGATTGCCCAACAAAAGGAAAAAGTGTTAAGTGACCACGACCATGCCCAAAAAAGCCATTAAAATTGCCATTGACGGTCCGGCAGCATCCGGCAAAAGCACCACCGCCAGGGCGGTTGCGAAAGCCCTGGGTTACACCTACATTGATACCGGTGCCATGTACCGCGCCGTGACCTTGAAAGCCCTGCGGGAAGGGGTGCCCACTACGGATGCCCAACGCGTTGCAGAACTTGCCCGAAAGGCCACCATTACGTTCGAACAGCGGAACGGTGACCTGCGCGTTTTCCTGGATGGCGAGGATGTTACCGAAGCCATTCGCACCCACGAGGTGAACAAGGC
>WGBF01000515.1 GCA_015494485.1 bacterium
GCCTGCCCGTAAACCTGAGAAATTCAACATGAGGTGTCGTCATGGAAAAGCGCTTCTACCCAATTATTTTATCTGTAATGCTTTTGGAGATTGTGCCTTTATCCGCACAGCCGGCGGATACGCTCTCCCTTTCTCAGCGGATGTTTATCCTCTCCAAAACGTATTCTGCTATTCAAATGTATTTTGCTCACTGGCAGGGTGTGCCTCATCTGAATCTGGATTCGTTGTATGCGGATTTTCTGAATCGGGCGGTAAAAACGCCGGACCGGTACCAATTTGATCTGCTGATGATGGAATTTATCGCCCATTTAAATAACGGACATTCCTGGTATTCTGACTCATGGTTCTGGAACCATTACGACCAGCCACTGGGATTTTACCTCACCGATTTAAACGGCCAGTGGGTGGTTACCCGGAGTCAAGTAAATGGATTGAAGCCGGGTACCATCATCCGGAGGATTAATGGAAAATCCACAGAGGCCTGGTACCGACAAAACCGGCGGTACATTAATGCCTCCAGTGAGCGGTCCAGACGCACCAAGTTTACTTTCTATTCTTTTTTATTCCCGCAAACCCTCACGGTGGAAACCGCAGATGGCAAAACGGTTACCATCCACCGGAATGAATTAAACCGGAGCAAACGGCCGAAAGTAGAGGGTCGCTGGCTGAGTGCGGGTAAAATTGCGTACATCCGCATTCCCAGTTTTGCTGGACCGCAATTTGAGGCCACCGCGGTCGAATTGGTAAAAAAATTCCGGAATGCAAACGCCCTCATTATTGACTTGCGGGGCAATGGCGGTGGCAATACACCGGTTAAATTGATCGATGCTCTGCAGGACAGGTCCTATCGTTTCTGGAGCGAATCCACACCGGTTACATTCGGGCTGTTTAAAGCCTATGCCCAGATTTACCAGATGTTTAAACATCAACTTCCGGAAACCCGAAAAGCTTATCTTGAGAACGTTTCCGGCATCTTTTCCCATTCGCAATTGCTGTGGCCGTCAACGTGGGAAGAGCCGGATAGCACCCTTTACACCGGCAAACTCATTTTCCTGGTGGACCGCCGCTGTGCATCCGCCTGCGAAGATTTTGTGGTGCCATTTAAGGATAACCACCGTGCCGTGATTATCGGGGAACGCACCATGGGAAGCTCCGGTCAGCCGTTTATTCAGCCGTTCGAAGGCGGCATTTCGGTTGCCATTGGCACGAAGCGGGAATACATGCCGGATGGAACGCCCTTTGAAGGGGTCGGCATTGCTCCGGACATCGAAGTGGTGCCAACGATAAAGGACCTGCGCAACGGCCGCGACGTTGTTCTAAAACGGGCCCTGTCCGTGGCCAAATAATAGCGCGATTGACAGGTAACACCCCTTCTACTTCCCGGTGAGGTGTTATCATTTGTTTTGAATTTCTGCAGATTATGAAGGAGATTCGTTGTTACCGGATGTATCGTTGGTGTGAACCACCATGCGGGCATCCACAATCCACAGGTGTTGCCCGTCATCGGAGATAATGAGAGGATTCACCTCCAGAGATGCCACGGAGGGATACGCTGCACCCATTTCCCCCATGCGCAGGATGAGGTTCGCCAGTTTGTCCATGGCGACACTGCCCATGCCCCGAACGCCTTGGAGCAGTTCCGCGGCGGGCAATTCTTCCACCATGCGCATGGCTTCCGCGGTAGTAAAGGGCCATACCCGAAAGACCACCTGCCGCAGCACTTCCACCAGAATGCCTCCCCAGCCAATCATCATCACCGGTCCAAAGCCCGGCTCCCGTTGCAGGCCCAGAATCATTTCCCGCTGGCCGGTGACCTGTTGTTGAATCAGTACCTTCAGGGGCGATGAAATCCGGTGTTCCTGGTGAATGCGGGCCAGATGTTCCCAGGCAGCTTGCAGTTTTTGAGGGGTATCGATGTTTAGCTGCACGCCTCCCACATCCGATTTGTGAGAAATTTCCCGCGCC
This sequence comes from bacterium, assembly GCA_015494485.1. Lineage (GTDB taxonomy): Bacteria > Calditrichota > Calditrichia > RBG-13-44-9 > J042 > WGBF01. The sequence goes on from WGBF01000515.1 coordinate 1,966, forward strand.
AGAAGTTTGAGGACCACAGGGGTATGCCCTTCTGCCAGAAACGCCTGCGCATCGGCCAGGTGGGTCACAATTTGGTAGGGTGCTAACGGAAGTCCTGCGTGCTGAAACAGGTCCAGGACCCGTTCCGGTGCTACCACGCCGCTCCTGGGGTCAGCATCCCGGACCAGCGTTTCGTTGCTCACCGGCAGTGAAGGGGAAGGCCGCGACGGGGATTCTGTTTGCACCTCCACGGTTTTTCGCCAGGCGTAATATTCTGCTGCCTGCTGAAAGGCCTGGGCTGCAACCTCCGGCGATGGAAATACGGGTAAATTCCCGTCGTGGAAAACGGAAATACCGGCATCGGCATCCCACTCCTGTAACAGGACAATCCCGGCGGGTAGGGGATTGCGGTGAAACAACGGCTTCAACGCATCCGCAATTTTACGGCCAGTGGTGTTCACGGGCGGGCGAACAATGACAATCAGCAAAGCGTCTACCTCCCCGGATTGGAGGACAGCTTCCACAACGGCTGCGTAAGTGGTTTCGGTGGCACTGGCAATCATGTCCACGGGATTGCCCACGGCAGCTTCCGGTGGCAGTAATTGCCGTAGCCGGTTCTGTAATTGGGGCGAAAACGCTGAAATGTGCAGCCCCGCGCGTGCCAGAGCATCCACCGCTAAGATGCCCGGTCCCCCGGCATTGGTAATCACCGCAATGCGTTTCCCGGAGAATGGAGGCCAATAGGCCATCGCCTGGGCGGTAAACACAAAATCTTCATAACCGGTGGCTTCAATGATTCCCGCCTGGCGGTACATCCCCTGCACAATGGCGGTGGGGGTTGCCAGTGCCCCGGTGTGGGATGCCGCCGCGCGACTGGCGCTTTCGCTGCGCCCACCTTTCAACACCACCACCGGTTTCTCCGGGGTGATGAGGCGGGCAAGGGTAAGAAACCGTCGGGGGTCGTCCAGGCCCTCCTGGTAAAGCATAATGACCCGGCTCTCCGGGTCCTGGCCC
>WGBF01000516.1 GCA_015494485.1 bacterium
GGACCGTATGGCCCTTATGTGCAAAGTGAACGGTTAGACCTGTACCGGGAACATGCCCAGAAATTAATTGAAATGGGTCATGCCTACTATTGTTTTTGCACTCCGGAACGGCTGGAAAAGATGCGGGCGGAGCAGATTGCCCGCAAAGAACCACCCCGCTATGACGGCACCTGTCGGCGTTTGAGCCCCGAGGAAGTGGCTGAAAAACTGCAAGCCGGCATTCCCCATGTGGTGCGTTTGAAAATGCCACAAGAAGGGGAGACCACCTTTCAGGACATTATCCGGGGTGAGGTAACCTTCCAGAACGCCTTGATTGACGACCAGATATTGCTGAAATCTGATGGGTACCCCACTTACCATTTGGCCAATGTGGTGGATGACCATTATATGAAAATTACCCACGTTATCCGGGGGGAAGAATGGTTACCCAGCGTGCCCAAACACATTCAGATTTACCGGGCGTTTGGGTGGGACGTCCCCCAGATGGCCCATTTGCCGCTTCTGCTTAACCCGGACCGCACCAAGCTCAGCAAGCGCCAGGGGGATGTGGCGGTGGAGGATTACATTGCCAAAGGCTACCTGCCGGAGGCCCTCATTAACTTTGTTGCCTTGCTGGGATGGAATCCGGGTACGGAAGAGGAATTTTTTACCCTGGAAGAATTAATTGAAAAATTTACCCTGGAGCGGGTCAACAAAGCCGGGGCGGTGTTTGACATTCAAAAATTAAACTGGATGAATGGGGTTTACATCCGCAAGTTGCCGGAAGATCGCCTGATTGAATTTTTAACCCCCTTTCTGGAAAAAGCAGGGTATGATGTGTCCGACCGGGAGCGTACACGCAAAATCATTCTTGCGGTGTACAAGGGCATTGAAAAAGGGGAAGACATTGCCCGTGCCGCCAGTATTTTCTACCACGATCGCCTAACCATCGAGGAGCCGGAGGCCATTGAATTTTTGAAAAAAGACACATCCCGAACCGTGCTGGAACTGTTTTCCCGCAAGCTGGACAGTGTCTATAAACTGGATATGGACACCTTCAAACAGATCATGAAAGAGATTCAGAAAGAAACCGGAATTAAAAAACAGGAATTGTGGATGCCGGTGCGCATTGCCATTACCGGCGTTACCCACGGACCGGAGCTGCCGCTGGTTATTGAAATTCTGGGGTTGGAAAAAGTGCGCCAATTTGTGCGCCAGGTACTGCAGGAATTTTACGGGATTCAGCAATAACAACATTTTGATTGCATCCGAACTAAAACACAGAATCCCGGAATACTTGTAACGAATTGTATTTCAACGTATACACAAAAATGATGCAACGGATGGAACCATGAAAATTGCCGTATTATTGGGCGGAACTTCCGCAGAACGGGATGTATCGCTGGTGACGGGGCTGGCCATTGCAAAAGCACTGGTGGAAAACGGCCATGACGTCACGGCCATTGATTGTGCCTTTGGAGTCAAAATCATTAACGATTTGAATCAGGATCCTGCAACACTCATTCATCACCAGCCCTCTGAAATTGAAAAACAGCGCAAGGAACTGGACCGCAATCTGTTTCAAACCATTGACTACCTGATAAAGGAGTCCTTCGAGCTGGTGTTTAACGGACTCCATGGCGGGTACGGGGAAAATGGGGAATTGCAGGCTATCCTGGATGTGGCGCAAATTCCCTACACCGGGAGCGGCCCGCTGGCCAGCGCGCTGGGAATGAACAAACATCTGTCCAAAATACTGTACCGGTCGGCTGGAATTCCTACCGCTGAGTGGGTCTATTTGCCGTCTCCCAAATACAAAAATCGCAAACGGGAACAGATTGAGCAACTGGGCTACCCGGTGGTGGTAAAACCCAATGAACAGGGCTCATCGGTAGGATTAACCATTGTGCACCATCCCCGGGAACTGGACGATGCCCTGGCGCGCGCGTTTGAGCACAGTCCCAGCGTAATCGCCGAAAAATTCGTGCCGGGAAGGGAGCTAACGGTTGGAATACTGGGTGATACGGCATTGCCGGTAATCGAAATCCGTCCGAGGGGTGGAGTCTATGATTACGAGGCCAAATACCAGGCCGGGTTAACCCAATATGATGTGCCTGCGGATATCCCTGCTCCCATCGCGGAATCGTTAAAAACGGCAGCGCTTAAAGCATTCCGGGTGATGGGTTGCCAGGATTATGCCCGGATTGATTTTCGACTGCAGGAGGATGGGCAGTTCTTTTGCCTGGAAGTGAACACCCTTCCGGGCATGACCCCGACCAGTCTGGTACCCAAAGCGGTTGCGGCCATTGGCATTTCCTTTAATGAACTGGTAGAAAAAATTGCCCGTCTGGCGCTGGAACGAACCCAGCCCCGGGAATAACAACCGGGTTTAAAACCCCAAGCATTTCCATTGAAATGAAAAGGGAAGGTGGAATGCCACTGGTGTACTGGCAATGGAAGCGCTGGCGGGAATTGGCGTTTAATTAAGTAGAAAAAAGCTGGAGGGTTGAGACCATGACCACCTTAAAATACCGCGATGTTGAAATCCAGCAGGTGGATGAAGTGACCTGGATTATCCCTCCGGTGGGCAATATGCGGGTTCCGGGAAAAATTTACGCTTCCCGCAAAATGATGGAATCCATCATTAAAGAAGATGAGGCCATTAAACAGGTCATGAATGTGGCGACCCTGCCGGGCATTCAAAAATACTCCATTGCCATGCCGGACATTCACTGGGGGTATGGATTCCCCATTGGTGGGGTAGCTGCTACGGACATGCAGGAGGGCGTTATCTCACCCGGTGGCGTGGGTTACGACATCAACTGCGGTGTGCGACTGGCCCGCACCGGGTTGCAACTTCAGGAGATTGAGAGCAAAATTGAGCGCTTAATTCACGTTTTATTTAAGCAGGTACCAACGGGGGTGGGAGCTGCCGGCGCCATCCGCAAATTGAATCAAAAGGAAATGCGGCAGGTTCTGGCCAAAGGGGCCCATTGGGCCGTGGAGCAGGGATTTGGCACAGCGGAAGACCTGGAACACACCGAGGAAAACGGGCGCCTGTCCTGGGCCAATCCCGACAAAGTGAGTAAGCGGGCTATCGAACGGGGGCAGGCGCAGGTGGGCACGCTGGGCTCCGGCAACCATTTTCTGGAAGTGCAGGTGGTGGAAGAGATTTACGATGCCGATGCGGCGGAAGCGCTGGGGCTTTTCCCGGGGCAGGTGGTGGTGATGATTCACTGCGGTAGTCGCGGACTGGGGCATCAGGTGTGTGAGGATTACCTGCGGGTGTTTAATACCGCGGTGCACAAATACGGTATTCAACTGCCGGACCGTCAGCTGGCCTGCGCCCCTATTCAGTCTCAGGAAGGGCAGGATTACATGGGAGCCATGGCGGCCGCTGCCAACTTTGCCTGGGCCAACCGGCAGGTGATTATGCACCTGGCCAAAAATAGCTTCATCAGTGCGCTGGGTATATCTGAGCGAGATCTGGACTTCCATCTGGTGTACGATGTGTGCCACAACATTGCCAAGGTCGAAACGCACAAAATCAATGGTGAGACAAAAGAAGTCTGTGTGCACCGCAAAGGGGCGACGCGGGCGTTTCCGCCGGACCACCCGTTAACGCCGGAGGTGTACCGCCACGTGGGCCAACCGGTGATTGTCCCCGGAGATATGGGGCGCTACTCCTTTGTGGCAGTGGGTACCTGGAAAGCCATGGAAGAAACCTTTGGCAGTACCTGCCACGGTGCCGGACGGGTAAAAAGCCGCCATCAGGCGCTTAAAGAGGGGAAAGGGAAAGATTTAATTGGAGAAATGAAAAAGCGGGGCGTGGTGGTTCAGGCGCGGGGCATGCGAACCGTGGCGGAGGAAATGCCCTGGGCGTACAAGGATGTTTCCGAAGTGGTGGACGTCATGCACAAGGCGGGTATCAGTAAAAAGGTGGCAAAATTACGTCCTGTGGGCGTCATTAAAGGGTAAGTAACCGGCGCACCCATTGTTTACCAAAATGGTTTTTGGTTTAGTACAGGCAGAGCACATTCTTGTGGAAAGAAAAATTTTGATTTTAAAGACCAATGCTGAGCGTTCATAGCGAAAGTGAAAATTCATGAAATATCCGTTTCGATTTTATCTGGAATATGCCGGTTATCTGGCTATTGAAACCGCCATGAACTGGATGCCCGGTTGGCTGGTTGAGCCGGTTGCAAAAGGTTTTGCCGTTCTGGGATTTTCCATTCTGCGCATTCGCCGCAAGGTGATGTTGCAAAATCTGGCAATTGCCTTCCCGGAAAAATCCGAGCGGGAACGCCGCCGCATTGCATTCCGTTCCTACGAACATTTCAGCTGGCTTATTCTGGAATTTATGCGCATGCATCGGTTAACCCCCGAACAACTGGCCCGGCGCATTGATTTTCCGCAGGAAGCGGAATTTGTAGAACAATTTGTGAAACCGGAGAAGGGATTGGTGCTGGTATCCGGGCACTTTGGCAATTGGGAGTGGGTCATTGCCTATCTGGCGCGCTTGTGGACCCGGAAGGTTGCCGTAATTCAAAAACGGCAGAAAAACCGGCTGGTGGACCTGCGCATGGCGGGTCTGCGCCAGCGCTGGGGGATGGAAATTATTTACATGCGGGGGGCAATCCGTAATGCCCTGCGAGCGCTTTCGGAGAATGCTTTGGTGGGACTGTTAGGGGATCAGGATATTGGCGACCGGGGCGTTTATGTGCCCTTTTTTGGGTGGAATGCCTCTACGCCGCCAGGCGCGGCCGTACTGCATGTAAAATCCGGGGCCCCGCTGGTCTTTTTAACCGGGGTGCGGTTGCCGGATAACCGGGTGAAAATTGAAATTCAGTTAATCTCCGAAACGCCACCGGCATTGCCCACCGAAGAAGCGGTTCAGGAACTTACTGCCCGATACACCGCACAACTGGAACGCTACATCCGCCGTTACCCGGAGCAGTACTTCTGGATGCACAAGCGCTGGAAGAATGCCCGGCCGCTTTCTACTCAACCGGCGGTAACGTCAGAATCCACGCCCCAGTCGTAGTCCGGGAACAATCCCCACTATTGTTCCATGACCTGCTTACTTTCGTTCTGCCAAAATCACCGGTTTGGGGGAGAAATTAACCCCGATTTCAGGTAACAGTTGTAATGATGATTGCTGGGGGTGATACCCAACGCATTCGAGTAAAATCCGAACGTTCCCGGATGCGGGAACTCTTCTGACAACTAATCCCGCAGCGGAATGTTTACTGTAATCCCAATATTTGGTACCACCTCCTGGGCGGATTCGTTCATCAACAGCACGGCACCGCCTTCTATGTGAAATACATCCGTCAGGCGAATATCTACCCCCAGCTCCGGCCCAAATGCTACCGCACTACCAATAAACGACATAAATGTTACATGAAAAGCACCGTAAATTTCCAGTTTGCGGGAAAGTGTGTATCCGAATCCACCGTTAACATCCAGCA
>WGBF01000517.1 GCA_015494485.1 bacterium
CAGAATACCTCCTCATTTAATTTTCTATGAATATTTTTTTCCCTGTTGTTTGCGCTTTTTGGCTGCGGGTTCCACACGTTCCACACTTAATATGCCCCGCACTTTATTAATTGTATTAATCACACGGGTAAGATGCGGCAAATTTTGAACCTCAATAATCAATTTGCCTTCTGCAATTCGGTCCTTCACCCGCAAATCCACATGAATAATATTGGTATTGGAATTGGCAATAGCCTGCGTAATATCCCGCAGCAGATTTTTGCGGTCCTCACCAAAAATAGCCAGTTGAACGTGAAATTTGGCTTCCGCCTCGGCCGTCCAGTATACCGGAACCGTGCGGTCCCGCCGATGCACCAATTTCTGCAGTTCCGGGCAATTGGTGCGGTGAACGGTAATCCCTTTGCCGCTGGACATGTAGCCGATGATGTCATCGCCCGGCACCGGCTGGCAGCACTTCCCCAGATGCGTAACCACGTTGTCAATTCCATCCACCACAATGCTGGAGTGCTTTTTCCCCCGGAAGATGCGCTTAATAAGGGAAACTTTCTCCTCCTTGGGTTTCTCATCCAGCACCAGGGAAAGGATTTTATCGATGGAAACATCCCCCCGCCCCACCGCGGCCTTTAGCTGACGTTCGTCATCGTATAACAATTCTTTGGCGATCCGGGCAAGGGTTTGCTCCCCTGCCTTCAGTCCATATCGCTTAAAATACTTGGTAATAATTTCATCCCCCAGCTTTACGCTATGTTCAAACTGAACTTCGCGTAAATATTTGCGGATGTGATGCCGCGCTTTAGCCGTTTTGACAAACGTTAACCAATCCTGATGGGGATGCTGGTTGGCACTGGTAATAATTTCCACCAGGTCCCCGGATTTCAATTCATATTTTAAGGGCACAATGCGGCCATTGACCTTGGCCCCAATACAATGCATGCCAATATTGGTGTGCACCGCAAAGGCAAAATCCACCGGCGTTGCCCCGACGGGTAAACGAATGACATCTCCTTTGGGGGTAAACACAAATACTTCATCCTGGTAGAGATTAATTTTCAGGGATTCCAGAAATTCCTGTGCACTGGTGGTACTGGCGCCTTCGTATTGCTCCAGCAGCTGGCGAACCCATTGGACCTGGGAATCGAATTCCACCGTGCGTTTGTCCCCCATGCCCTCCTTGTACCGCCAGTGGGCGGCAATTCCCATTTCCGCCACCCGATGCATATCGAAAGTGCGAATCTGAATTTCCACCATGTGCCCGTTTTTATCCACGATAGTGGTGTGCAGGGACTGATACCCGTTAAATTTGGGCATGGCAATATAATCCTTAAACCGCTCATACACCGGGGTAAACAAATTGTGAACCAACCCCAGCACGTAATAGCATTCTTCCACTTTCTCCACAATAATGCGAATGGCAAACAGGTCGTAAATTTCTTCCAGGGGTTTATTGCGGAGCTTCATCTTGCGGTAAATGGAATAGAGGTGTTTGGGGCGACCGTACACTTCCGCTTTTATGTTGTGGTTCTTTAATTCTTCTTTGATGGGCTCAATGATATTTTGAATATACGCTTCCCGTTCTTCTTTTTTCTGGTTCAACCGGCGCACCAAATCCACAAACTGTTTATTTTCCAGATATTTAAACGCCAGGTCTTCCAGCTCACTTTTTACTTTGTGCATCCCAAACCGGTGCGCCAACGGCGCGTACACATCGCGGGTTTCCAGGGCAATACGCAGGCGGTTTTTGGCCGGAACGTGCTGCAGGGTGCGCATGTTGTGCAGGCGGTCTGCCAATTTAATAATAATCACCCGCAGGTCTTTGGCCATGGAGAGCAGCATCTTTCGGAATGTTTCCGCCTGCCGCACCTCATAACTCAGATTTTTCCGCCCGCTCAGTTCCGTAATTTTGGTAACGCCGTCCACCAGCAACGCCACCTGTTCCCCAAATTCCTCTTCAATATCTTTGATGGTAAATCCGGTGTCCTCTACCACATCGTGCAGGAGTCCTGCGGCAATGGTAATGGAATCCATGCGCATATCCGCCAGAATGTGCGCCACCTGCAGGCAATGTTCAAAATACGGTTCGCCGGAAAACCGCCGTTGTTCCCGGTGAGCCCAAAGCCCAAAATTGTAAGCGCGCTCCAGAAATTCCTGGTCGCACTGGGGATTGTAGGCGCAAATTTTCTTTTTCAGCTCCTCAAATACCGGGTCGTATTGCGCCTTCAATTGGGCAAACTGTTCTTCTTTCACATCAATTGCTAACATAACAATCCATTCCTGCTAAAATACGCTCAGTTGGTTTCACCGGGAATTAAGCCCCGTTCGGCCAGCACCCGCATCATCCGTGGCTTGTAAATTAAATCAAAAACATGGGATTTTTCCGGAAAAAGCGTTTCTGCAAAATCACGCGCCTGGCGGATATACATAACGCCCCGGGCAAACGTCAGGTCTTTTTCCTGATACAAAATTTGAATCGTAAAATCCACCATTAACCGCAATTGACGAATTTTACGATTTTCTTCCCGAACTTCCGGGCTCCAACGCATGACGTCTCCTTTTCAATTAAACCTAAATATACGGTTTTTGCAGGTCAAGTGCTATTTGTGAACGCCAAAAAAACTAAAAATATCCCGTCTTTCCAATCATCGGAGCAGGTAGCGGAAAGATTTAAAATATCTGGTTTTAACTGTCATTTTTCATTTAATTTCACTGGATCGAAAAACAAAAGAGGCAATAGGGATGGATGCACTTCACGAAGCGGCATTAATTGCAGCACGGGACTGCATGGGGATACAAAATCATGAAACGGTTCTGGTAGTTTCGGACGCGTTAACCCGCAAAATCGGACAGGCGTTGTTTGATGTCTCTCATGATTTGTGCCGGGAAGTGTTTATGCTGGAAATGCTTCCCCGTTCGGTGAATGGCGAAGAACCGCCGGAGCTGGTAACGGAAGCCATGCAACGGGTGGATGTGGTGATTGCCCCGCTGAGCACGTCGATTACCCATACCAATGCCCGCCGATTGGCCTGTGCCGAAGGGGCACGGGTAGGCACCATGCCCGGCATTACGGAAGATATTATGGTGCGCACCATGCGGGCCGATTACCACAAAATTGCCCGGCTTACCCATCAGGTTCGGGACATTTTAAGCGCCGGTAAAACCGTTCGCGTTACCTCTCCTGCCGGCACGGATTTAACCCTTCCCATCGACGGTATCAATGCCATTGCTTCCACCGGATTAATCCTGGAACGCGGTTCGTTTGGAAACCTGCCCTCCGGGGAAGCCTATTTGATGCCCCAGGAAGGTAAAGCGGAAGGGGTATTGGTGGTGGATGGCTCCATGGCAGGGGTTGGCTTAATTACCGATGAACCCATCCGCATTACCATCGTCAACGGGAAAGCGGAAAAAATTGAAGGGGGCAAGGAAGCGGCACTTCTGGAAGAAACCGTGGAACGCATTGGCCCGCTGGCCCGCAACATTGCGGAGTTTGGCGTAGGCACCAACGATATGGCCAAAGTTACCGGTAAAATTCTGGAAGACGAAAAGGTAAAAGGCACCATTCACGTTGCGCTGGGGAATAATATTTCCATGGGTGGTACGGTGAATGTGCCCTTCCATGTGGACGGTGTGGTGCTGAAACCCACAGTGTACGTGGATGACGTACTGCTGTTAAAAGACGGGAAGTTGCTGGTGGAATAATCCCCTCACGCTGCGCGACTCTTTTGAAACGAACCATCGGTTCGTTCGGCTACCGGCAGAACTGCCGCAGTTTCCGGATGTCTTCCGCATACGCCTGTTCCCCGCCGGGAATTTCCAGAATAAACGGCAAATGCTGCACCGCCGGGTCTTGAATAATGCGACGGAAACCCTCCAATCCGATGTGCCCTTCTCCAATGCGGGCGTGGCGATCGCGGTGGCTTCCTATGGGCATTCTTGAATCGTTTACGTGAAACACCCGCACGCGTTCCATACCAATGGTTGCCTCAATTTGTTGTTTAAAATCCTCCCAGCCGGCAGCCGTGTGAATGGCATACCCCGCTGCAAACACGTGGCAGGTATCCACGCAAACGCCCAGGCGATGCGGAACCGCCGAACGGCGAATTATTTCCGCCAATTCCTCCAGAGTACGCCCCAGTTGGGTGCCCTGCCCCGCCGTCGTTTCCAGTAAAACAGTGGGGCCGCTGCCGGTCTCCGATGCCAGAACCGTATTCAGCGCCGCCACTACCCGGTCAATCCCCTCCTCCACCGTGCCGGAAACCACCGAACCGGGATGCAACACCACAAACGGAACGTCCAACTGCGCCGCCCGGTGCACTTCGTCCGCTAACGCCTGAACAGACTTCCGGTAGGTTTCTTCTGCCGGGGCGGCAATATTGATGAGGTAAGAGGTGTGAATACAGGGCACAGAAATCCCCGTGGCCTGGCGGGCGGCCTTAAATTTTCGGATGTCCTCTTCATTCAGCGCGGGGGCACGCCACTGCCGTTGATTTTTGGAAAAAATTTGAATCGCATCCGCCCCAATCTGTTTACCCCGCTCCAGGGCCCGAAACAGTCCGCCCGCAATGGATGTATGCGCCCCCAGCGGCGGGCAATTATTTTTAATGATATTTTCTTTCATTTTGGAATGCGCATGTATTAATTTTGATCTCTTTTATAAAATTGCGCTAAGTTTAATGATTAAAGCAGGGAATTTAAAGGATGAAAAAAGAATTTCTGTTCACGTCCGAATCGGTTTCGGAAGGCCACCCCGATAAAATCGCAGATTCCATTTCGGATGAAATTGTGGATGCCATTTACCGCCTGCCAGGCGATGTGCGCGGAAACCGGGCCGCGGTGGAAACGCTGGTTACTACCAACACCACCATTCTGGCGGGCGAAGTGTCCATTCCGGACAACCAACACATCGACTACGAAAGTATTGCCCGGCGCGTGATTCGGGAAATTGGGTACGACGACCCGGAACTGTTGTTTGACAGCAATTGCGACGTCATTATTAAAATACACAACCAATCCCCGGAAATTGCGGTGGGGGTTGACCAGGGCGGTGCCGGTGACCAGGGCATGATGTTCGGCTATGCGACCAACGAAACCCCGGAGTTCATGCCTTTGCCCATTTCCTTAGCCCATCGCATTATTGAACGCATTGACCGGGCCCGGCACACCAATGCCATTCCCTTCCTGCGCCCGGACGGGAAAACCCAGGTCACCATTCTGTATGAGGACTGGAAACCGGTGGCCATTGAAAAGATTGTGGTGGCGGTACCGCACCATCCCTCCGTCACGCGGGAAGAAGTCGCCGAAACCCTTTACCAGCACATCATCCAGCCCCTCATTGAATCCGTTGGGCTGCAGTACACCAAAACGGAATCCACTTACATTGTGAACGGTACCGGCATCTGGACAATTGGCGGCCCCCATTCCGATACCGGCTTAACGGGACGAAAAATTATTGTGGACACTTACGGCGGCATGGGACGCCACGGTGGCGGTGCCTTTTCCGGCAAGGACCCCAGCAAGGTGGACCGATCCGCCTCCTACGCAGCCCGCTACGTGGCCAAGAATCTGGTCGCTGCCGGTGTTGCAGACCGCCTGGAAGTGCAGGTGGCGTATGTGATTGGCCGCCCCGACCCGGTATCCATTATGGTGGAAACATTCGGCACAGCGCGCATCCCGGAATCGCGCATCGTGGACATCATCCGGGAAGTGTTTGACCTGCGACCGGCGGGGATTATGGCCATGCTGGACCTGCAAAAACCGCGCTACCGCAAAACCGCCACGTACGGGCATTTCGGGCGCACGGAAGAGGAATTTACCTGGGAAAAACTGGATAAAGTGGACCGCATTCGGGAACTGCTGTAACGCATTCCGCTGGCACGTTGCAGAATGCGCCCCGTTTGCCGGTAGCAGAGACATTCATTTCCATCAATTCCCGCAGAAAACTTCCGATAATTGCAGGGAAAGAAACAAAGGATTGGGTATTTCATGAGTGACCCCAAAAAACGTGTGCTCATCGTTGATGATGAGGAAGATTTAACCTGGACGCTGGCCAAAAAGCTGTCCAAGGACCGGGATAAGTTTGAACTGATAACGGTGAACTCCGGCCAGGAAGCCATTAATGTGTTAAACCAGCTTCCGGTGAACCTGGTTATTTCCGACGTGCGCATGCCGGAAATTTCCGGGCTGGACCTGCTGGAAAAAATTCGGGAGACTTACCCGCAAACCAAGGTGGTGATTATGACCGCCTACGGCTCCTCCGATGTGCAAAACGAAGCCAACCAGCGGGGCTGTTTCAAATACATTGAAAAACCGTTCGAAATTAACGAACTGCGGCAGCTTATTCTGGATGCGCTGCAGGACGAAAAAGGCTTCCGCGGCACGGTGGCGGATTTTCAGCTCAGCGATATTATTCAATTGAATTGTCTGGGACGCTTAACCTCCGCCCTGCACATCAAGCATCAGGACGAAGACGGCTACATTTATTTTCAGGACGGGAACATTGTCCACGCGGAAACCAACCATCTGGAAGGCGAAAAAGCCTTTTATTATATCATGAGCTGGGAAGGCGGGGAATTCAAGGTGATGCGCAATCAACTACCCCCGCGGGAAACCATTCAGAAAGGATGGCAAAGTTTATTGCTGGAAAGCCTGCGCATTAAGGACGAATCCTCCGACCTGGCCAAGGAAGAAATTGAACGGGAAAAGCGTAAACGGCAGCGCCAATTATCCCGTCTTTTTGAGTCCATTATTGGCGCGGAAGGGGTAACCCACGCGCTGGTTCACAGCCATGCGGGATTCCCCATATTCTATCGCGGAAAGCTGGAAAACAAGCCGGATAAGGTCACGGAACTGGGGGACAACATTTCCAACCTGCTGGCGGGCCTGGAAAAAGCCAGTGAACCGCTGTTTGGGAAGCATTTAATTTTCTGGGAGGGACATTTCTTGAACCATACCGTCCTGCTTCATAAAATTCCGGGGGAAGATGCCTACGTCACCATCCTGGGCGGCCGGGAAATGAACACCGGCTTTGTGCGCCTGGAACTCCGCAAACACCTGGACAAAATAAAAACCCTCATTGCAGATTGAGGAGGCATTTTTCCGTTTTTTCACGTTTTAGGAAATTTCCCCATTCCCATGGCTAAAGCCCATGGGCTATGGGCAACCCGTCCCTCCGGGACGGTTTCTTTCCCGGGGCAGCGTTCCGGATGTCGTAGAATATGCTATATGTCAAACTGAGGAGCGATAGCGACGAAGTATCTCACGCATATTGGCTGAGATTCTTCGCTCCGCTGGCGCTTCGCTCGAGAATGACAACAGGGCTTCCTCGGAGGGAAGGCCTAATTTCCCCCTCTCTTTCCGCGAAAGAGAGGGGGTTAGGGGGTGAGTTTAGGGAATTGGCCAACCGCGGTGGACGCCACGAACGCAACGGTTTACTCTTTTTTTC
>WGBF01000518.1 GCA_015494485.1 bacterium
GGCAGGCGTGGTGTACATCCGCGGTGATTTTCAGGAGATGGCCGGATTGGCCGTCGTATTTGGCGCGGGGGTTGGCGGTATCGGCGGGGCGGTTATCGGCGCCATGTTGGGTAGCCCAATGGTGTTTGTGTTTGAAAATCGTTAAGGCCTTTGCCGTCGCTGCGTTACTGCCGGGATTCGGTGGCAACCGTGCAAAAACAACAAACGCCGGAGCCCAATGGACCCCGGCGCATGTTGGAGAAAATTACACTTTTTCTACGGGGAGGTAACGGTGACCGTCTGGTACAGTGTGCCCACGTTTCCGGCCACATCCTGGGCTTCCACAAAAATGGTGTGTACCCCACCATCGGCGTAGGGGCGCAAATCCCAGTTAAACTGGTAGGGCGCACTGGTAACGGTGGCCTTGGCCTGTCCGTCAATGTAAAAGACCACTTTTTCAATATCGCTCTGGTCAATAACCTTGGCAACAACGGTAATGGTGGTATCGCCCCGAAGCGTGGCACCATCCGGCGGATACAACATTTGCACCACGGGTGCCAGGGTATCGGCAGTGCTGCCCTTGCTGACGCGTACAATGACCCGTTCGGAATAGCCAATATTCCCGCTTTTATCCACCGCCAGTGCCCGCACGTGATGGTCGCGGTTGTCGGCAATACTGCTGGTATTCCACAAATATTCCAGTTTATTTCCGGTTTGGCTTTTAACTTTCGTGTCGTCGATGTACAGGTCAATGGCGGCAACTTCATCGTCGTCCGTAGCGGAAACAATCACATTTAACTGGCCGCTCACCACCTGTCCGGGATAGGGATACACCACCACACACACCGGGGGTAACACATCCGGCGGGGTCGGTGGCGAACACTGAAATGCTGCTGCCACAATGACGATGACACTCCCCACAATTGCCCACCATTTCTTCACGCGTAATTTCATGAGTCATTCACTCCTTCCGTTTATTGCCGTTGGCTTAAAAAACAAAAATAACATCGCATGCCCGTGATTCAAATCATAAGTAATTCTTTTTATTTAATTTGCTAAAACACCGCGACACGCGCCAAAAATATTCCGCTTGAATTATCGGCCAAATTATTTTAATTTTTTTAGCCAAATTTATCTTTTTAAAGGAATTTTTATGACAAACTGGAAAATTGTGATTGTTGCGGGTATTGTGGTGGGTTTACTTGCCAGTTGTGCCTCCACCCGCAAATCCGCAACGGCTCCGGCTGCAACGCCTTCCCGGAGCACCCTGGATGAATCCTTCGACCCCCTGTCATTAAACGATGATGACATTACCTTCCCGCGGGAAGCCAATACGCGCCAGCAGTGGCAGGAAAAACAAGCGGCCAGCACCCAGGCCAAAAAGCCCAATGTGCTGGTAAACGGGTTCCGGGTGCAATTGATGGCAACCAAGGAAATGCAAACGGCTGAACTCATTAAACGGGAAGCAATGGAAAAATTTGCTCCCGACAGCATCAATGTGTACGTTGAATTTGACAGTCCTTACTATAAAATTCGGATTTGTGACTGCAAAACCCGCGACGAAGCGGAACGGGTAAAACAACTGGCAATTGAACGGGGTTACCGTCAGGCGTGGATTGTTCGCACGCGGGTGTGGTCCAATCCACCCCGTCAGGAAGTGCCGCTGCCGGCACAATCCGAAAATCCCTGAGTATTTTCAACGGTTGAATTCCAAAACGGAGGTTTTATGGCTGGACATTCCAAATGGGCCAATATTCGGTTTCGTAAAGAACGTCAGGATGCCAAACGAGGCAAAATTTTCACCAAACTTATAAAGGAAATTACCATTGCTGCACGGATGGGCGGTGGCGACCCCAATGCCAATCCCCGGCTGCGGACGGCGATTCAAAACGCCAAGGCCGCCAACATGCCCATGAAGAATATTGAAAATGCCATTCGCAAAGGAACCGGAGAGTTACCGGGCGTTCAGTACGAAGAGGTCATTTACGAAGGGTACGGCCCCGGCGGGGTAGCCATGTTTATTCTGTGCACCACCGACAACCGCAATCGCACGGTGTCCGAAGTTCGCCATTTGCTGAACAAATACGGCGGAAATCTGGGGGAAACCGGTAGCGTTGCCTGGATGTTTGACAAAAAAGGGATTATCCGGGTCAACCGCGCCAATTATGATGAGGAAGAACTGATGATGGCGGCCATTGATGCCGGTGCGGAAGACTTCAAGGTGGAGGACGACTTTTACGAAATTTACACCGATTTCAAGGACCTGGATGCGGTGCGAAGCAAACTGGAAGAACAGGGCATTAAAATTGAAAATGCGGAAATCACCTACATTCCGCAAACCACCGTCCACCTGGAAGGCAAAGAAGCGGAACAGATGTTAAAATTGATGGATGCCCTGGAAGACAACGACGATGTTCAAAACGTATACGCCAACTTCGACATTGATGACGAAGTGATGGAAAAAATGCAGGCATAGGAGCGCCGTTGATTATTCTGGGTATTGACCCCGGGCTGAATACCACCGGCTACGGGATCATTGACAGCAATGGAC
>WGBF01000519.1 GCA_015494485.1 bacterium
CTTCTTCCTCTATTGTCTCCCGGTGGAGCAAAAACAAAATGACATCCGTTGCGGCTTCCTGCATCTTTTCCGATGGCTGATATCCGTTGTTTCGGTGCCATTCCATCAGCGGAACCAGCGGTATCCAGCGATCTTCCCACCACACGGCGACAGAAAGGGAATTGTCTTCCAGACGAACCTTTTTAAGCTTCATTCCTGTCCTCCTTTACCGTTTGCGCACGCGACGAATGGGCTTCCAGAAAAACCCGCAGCGCCCGGTTGAAATCTTCCGGATTTTCAATGGGGCTGGAATGACCCGCCTCCGGTATTACCACCAGTCTGGCGTCGGGAATGCCGGCCTGCAATTTTTTCGCTTCTTCCAGCGGTCGTGCCACATCTTCTTCCCCCACCAGTACCAGCGTAGGTGCCTGAATTTGAGGGAGTAAATCCTGAACATCTGCCCGCTGGAAAATCGCAAAGGCGGTTTTTACCAGTGCGCTGTGGTTCATTTGAAACCAGCTTTTCTGAAACCGCTCAATCATTTCCTGCTTCGTGGGATCGGCTAAGGTTGTTCGGCCAAACAGAATTTTGGTAATGGGCTTCACCACCGGCCCCGGCCCAAACAGACGAAAAATATTGGCCAGCAAGCCCCACCGCAGTTTTTTGCCTGGCGTTTCGGCCTCCGCACCGGTTTCTGCCAGCGTAAGGGTGCGGATTAAATCCGGCCGTCGCGCCGCCAGCCGAATGCCGATAAAACCACCCATGGAAACCCCCACCCAATGCACCGGGGCAATTCCCAGTGCTTCAATAAACGCCACCGCATCTTCGTACAGCGATTCCATGTCGTAGCCCTCCGGTGTTGCCTCGCTGTTCCCCTGCCCCCGCCAGTCAAAGGCAATGCACCGATAGGCATCGGAAAACGCCTCCAGTTGCGGCGCAAACATGGAATGATTCATCAAAAACCCATGCGAAAACACAATGGTTTCTTCCCCCGTCCCCTGCTCCGTGTAAAAATAGGTTGCCCCACGGATTGTTACTTCGGCCATCGCTGCCCCCTGCTTTGGTTGCGCAAATATAGAAAAAATGAAAAAATATTAAAATACCCTGTCGAAATTTCCCCTAATTTACCGAATTTTTTGGAGTTTTTGTCCGCCGGCTCTTGATAAAATAGTTGCTAAACCAGAAATTGCCTTTACATGAAAAGCTGGAGGAGGAATACATGATGACTCGACGTTCGTTTCTGGCCTTGATTGTGGCATTCGTTGTCTTTGCCGGTATTGCCACAGGTAATGCAATTGAGAAAAAACAGGGCGTTTACGAATACGTTGTCCGCAACGTACCGGGTGAGTTTACTGCGATAGTCCAGCAACTGGATTCGGCCTTCCGGTCGGCTGGGTACCAGGTGCTGGGCGCACTGGAAAACGCAGCGCCTGAGGGATGCAGTTACCACGTTACGGTTCTGGCCGTGTACAATCCTGCATTTGGGAAACAACTCCTTTCCCGGAATCCCCAAACCGCCCCGTATGCCCTGGTGGATCGAATTATTGTTTTCCAGGATGAAGAGGGTACCCACATTTCCATCGTCAATCCTATTAATATTTTGCGAACCGTCCTCATGGATGATGAAGGGCCGGTGGCGATGGCCGATGCCCACCGGCAGGAATTGCGGAAAATCATTGAAGGGGCAATTACCGGTGGAAAACGTACCACCCGGCAATACGGCCAATTCCGCAAAAAAGGCTACATTGGTCGCACCATGGGGGTAATGGCCGGCGGGCCGTTCAACGAAAAAATTAACACCATTACCGCCACCTCTGCTTCCCTGGAAGAAGCCGTGAACGCGGTAAAACAAGCCTTTGCAAACAACAGTGGTAAATGGAAACTCCGGGTGCGGTACGTGTTAACATTACCGGATGAAGGCATTGCCGTGGTGGGGGTTTCCAGCCCTTCTGTGGAATCCCGTTCGTTTAAGATTGTGGGTGCCGGCAGTGATGACAGTCGGGAAGATTTCAAATGTCCGGGGATTGCCCACGCCGGTGCGTACCCCATGGAAGTGGTGCTGCGCACCGCCAATGGCAAAACCACCGCTGAAGTCACGGATATTATGTACCGCATGAAAATGTATTTTGAAGATGCCGGAAAGTGGGCTTTTGCCAAAAACATGACCATGCCGGGTTCCATTCAAGGTGAAATTGAAGCGGTGGTGAAA
>WGBF01000520.1 GCA_015494485.1 bacterium
CTTTCGGGAGGATGGTCAATTGCAGGATAGTATTCCTGCGGGCTAAAGGGTTCGGCACAAGTCCGTGGAATTTCCCCCTGATACGGAGTAAGGGTAACCGGGGTGGATTCCACCGGATTTATTGTCGGTAAGGCCAATGGTAAAATCACATTCAGGGAAACATCACAATAGGAAAACCCGGTGAGGCCGGAGGAAACATGACAGGTACATTTGGTAACATCGCCACCGCAGCCGCATTGACAATGGGCATGATGGCCGTGGCTCTGGTGCACAAACGCCTGACTGATAGGGGGATAAATAACCGTCATATAAACCACCCCCACTGTTGCCATCAGGCGCAACCACCATGTCAGGCGTTTTACCGCCATGTTTTTAGCCTCATCAACCGTTTTGACATGGGAATTTTAAGCAAAACTCAACATTTCAGCAAGAAGGAACATAAAAAAATTACCGGAGCAACACCATTTTTCGAACAACCTGCTGGTCGGGTGTTGCCACCCGAATAAAATACACACCCGTGGGTGCCGGAAGCCCGGCATCTGTTTGTCCATTCCACATTAGCCGGTACGTTCCCGGAGCAAACTTGCGGCGGTGGAACAGTGTACGGATCCGTTCCCCCAGCACATTGTAAATGGCCGCATCTACAACTTGCGGGTTGGGAAGGCGAAAGCGAATAATGGTGTGTCCGTTAAACGGATTGGGAAAATTGGGGAACAATTCAAACGTTTTTGGTGGGTTGCCTGGTGTTCTGATGGCTGTAAGAACACCCCGGTAGGGCCGGATTTTTACCGAAATCCCCCAGTGCAACACACTACCGCTATCGCCCGGAGAATCATCCCGAACGGTTAACACCCAATCCCCAACGGGGCTCAACCGCTGAAAAGTTTGCAGGTGGTCCGGATACGGACGGAAAACACCGGAGAGGGTACTGTCCGAAGGCAAATCAATGGTGTGAATACTGACCGATGCGGTATCGGTAAATACAACGTCGGGCCCATTGGCGCCGCTGCCGTACTGTCCACCGCCGGGATGGTCCATGAGACGAATGGTATGCCCATCCGGCGCGCTTAAAGCAATGGTCAGGTCACCGATCCAGGTGTGGTTGGCCTGAAGGCTGAGTTGCACATCCACAATTACCGGATTTTCAAACGGAATTTCTGCTGCCGTAATGCGAATGGAATCCCGCAACCCGGACGGGACATCATCCGGAATACGTTGCCGGGAGGTGCGGATTTTGTGAAGCCATTCCGTCCAGTAAAATTGAAACCACGGACTTGCTCCAAGATTGCCTTCGGTGTCCCGGGCCACAACGCGGTACTGCACGGAATCCCCCGCCTGGTAAGCCGCCGTATCGGCGGCCCATTGCACCTGATATTCCATTCCATTATGCTGAAGGGCCAATTGCGGCCCACCCTCAATTTCCACCCAGGCGGAATCCACGTCCGAAAGATGATCCTGAATGCGGGCCCGGAAACGCAGCGGAACATCGGAAAGGGCCGGATCCTGCAGGGCAATTACCGTGATCTCCGGGGCAACCGTGTCCGGCATGACCTGAAAATGCAGGAGACTGTCCGGGGCTGCATACGGAAATCGGGTAACCGTCCCCATGGAATCTTCCGCTTGCCAGTAATACGCCACAGAGGAACCATGCGGCTGAGCGGGAATGGTGGCCTGAAAGCGCGCGTTCACGGAGTCGTAAACGGCGGCAACGGAATCCCATTGCGCGGCATCCGTTGTAAACACCAGTTGAACCCCGTTTTCCCGCAATGGGGCCAGATACGCGGTAACCTGTGCCTGCAACGCGTAGGTGCCGGTGTCCTGTTTGGTATCGGCAAATCGTACCGGCGTGATTACTATTGGCGGCGTCAGCAGCGCCTCCTGTACGGTCGCGTCTTCAGTCGCACTGGCATTGGTAACAAGCACCCCCTGGATTTCTCCCTGCACCGGGGTATCCCAGGGATACAGGGACGACGACGTATCCACCGCGGTATGCTGCTGGAAGATTTCCCCTGTATCGGTTTTTAACAACGTGGTCATTTGTACCGGGCTGGAAGTGGAAACCCGGTACACCAGCGAAAAATGTTCGGAAACGTCAACAGACGTTTGTAAAAAGTATGCGGACAGATGAGGCAATACCCCCACCGGGCTGGTCACCGGGAATGCACTGCTATATCGGGCAATTCTGCTGGTGGGGTAGCGGGCGGCTTCTTCATATCCCACATCTGGAATGGCGCGGGTGCCTGTAAGAAAATTCCACAGCGTAAATTCCCGGAAGGCTGCTGTTAAGGACGATTGATATTGCTTCAACGCTTTTTCATAGGAGCTTAACACAGCTTCTGCCCGGTACACTTCCCGCCGCTGCCAGAACGCTTTCAAAATACCGATTCCAAATTTTTCTGCCAGATAATGGTGCCAGATGCAATCCTCATAGGAACCGCCTCCGCCATCATCCAGCGGAATTTCCGGGGCCATTAATGGCGAATTGGCACTCAGCAAATAATTGTAATAGTCATTCACTTCATCAAACACCACATCTTCCATGTGGGTGGCATCCAGTTCCACCCAGTTGCCTTCCGACCAGTAACTGGTCACATACTGGCTGGCGTGCTTTAATTCATGGGCAATGGTGACCTTTAATGCCCCCAACTGGTTTCCTTCCGGGTCATCATTGGGCGGGAAGCCGGCAAAATCGTTTTCCAGAACGATGTATGTGTAGGGACTGCGGCTGGTTGTGGTGGTGTATCCGTAAACGTTCATATCCTTAAAATACACTTCGTACCGGGTGGTAGGCGGGTTAATGGGCGGCGCTTTAAACCCCAGCTCTTCAAACTCCCGAACCCAGGCGGAATCCAGATACCGGGCTGCCCATTCTACATAATCCGGTACACCGTTGGCCGGTAAGGTATCAATGGTCGGAACAGCATTGGGGCCGACAACATCGTAATAGAGGTGGAAATACCCTGCCGGACTGATAATGGAAAACGCTGCCCCGGCCTGCTGAACATCAACCACCGTTGACCAATCATCCGGAACGGCTACACCGCTTTTCTGCAACTGCTGATACAAAAACACCGGCATGGTGGCACATTTTGAGGGCCCGGTTTTGGCATTGCCTGCGGGTTGTTCTTCCGGGGTAGGCGCAAAAG
>WGBF01000521.1 GCA_015494485.1 bacterium
CCTTCAACGGACCGAACCTGTCCGACGACCCCAACATCGGCATTTACATTGAGGACCATTATTACGATCGCAGCGATGCCGCCGTGGTGTTTAAACGGGTGGATTTTCGCACCGGTGAAACGCGCTACATTTACCACGGCAACGACGGGACTTCCATCCCCTGGAACGACACCGCACAATTGAATTACCTGTTACCGGAAGTCCGCGAAGCGGTGATTCAGAAAATTCTGGAGGTAGCGCGCCGCTTTCCCATTATTCGTTTTGACGCAGCCATGACCCTCACCAAAAAGCACTTTCAGCGCCTGTGGTTTCCCGAACCCGGCAGCGGCGGCGATATTCCCTCCCGGGCGGAATTTGCCATGACGCGTGAGGAATTCGACCGCCACATGCCCAACGAATTCTGGCGGGAAGTGGTGGACCGCGTGGCACAGGAAGCGCCCGATACGTTGCTGCTGGCAGAGGCCTTCTGGCTGATGGAAAGCTACTTTGTACGCACTCTGGGCATGCACCGGGTGTACAACAGTGCCTTCATGAATATGTTGAAAAACGAAGAAAACGCCAAATACCGGGAGCTGCTGAAAAACACCTTGGCGTACGACCCGCAGATTTTAAAGCGCTACGTGAATTTCATGAACAATCCCGATGAAGAAACCGCTGTGGCCCAGTTTGGCAAAGGAGATAAGTACTTTGGGGTGTGCACTCTGCTGGTCACCCTGCCGGGGCTCCCCATGTTTGGCCACGGGCAGGTGGAAGGCTTCACGGAAAAATACGGCATGGAATACCGCCGGGCATATCTGGACGAACAGGAAGATGAGGCCCTCATTGCCCGCCACGAACAGGAAATTTTTCCCTTAATGAAGCAACGCGCCCTGTTTGCAGAGGTGGAGCAATTTCAGTTGTACGACGTGGTGGACGACCAGGGCGTGGTTCAGGAAAACCTGTTTGCCTTCAGCAATGGCAATGGGAGCGCCCGCACCCTGGTACTGTACAACAACAGCCTCCAACCGGCAGCGGGGTGGATTCGCTTTGCGGCACCCAAAGCCATTAAGCTGGAAGATGGCAGTACCCAGCTGCGGAGCATCCCGCTGGCGGAAGCACTGGGCCTGCGCAATCAGGAGAACGTCTTCACCATTTTTTATGACCATGTAGGGCGGCAATACTTCATCCGCAACAATACGGAGTTATTTGAAAAAGGGCTGTTTGTGTCCCTCCAGGGGTATCAGTACCACGTGTTCCTGGACTTTCAGCAGGTGGAAGACAACCGCTGGGGGCATTTTGCAGAACTGCACCGCCATCTGGCCGGGCGGGGTGTGGAAGACATCCACAAAGCAGTGCAGGAAATTTTGTTTGGTGCCCTCCATCAGGATATCAAACAACTCATCCGGGATATCATCCGGAACCCGGTATTCCCCTGGAAAAAACAGCCCGCCGAAGCACCCGACCGATGGGTGGAAACCCTGTGTACCGATGTTCAGGCCCTGACCAAAGAACTCCGGACGCTGGGGCAAACACAGTTGAATGAAGCACAAATCAACGGGCACTGCCGGGAGCAACTTCAGCGGTGGAGTCAACTGGAATCCCTGCGCATTGTGTTAAAACCAACGCGCATTCGGAAAGCCATTTCGGCATTGAAATTTCTGGAAGAATGGGCCCGGGAACAATCCGACGGTGTTTATGTCAGCACGCTGTTGTGGCTGGCGTTGCAGCCGGTGCTGGCGCAGGTTCAGGTAGAGGAGGAAGACGCCCTTGCCTTTTTGCGGGAAAGCCTGGGACTTCCGGACAATTTGAGTCAGGTATTAACAGAAGCGGGCTGGCCGCCATCGGATGTTGAAGAAGCCGTGGCCGCATTCCGTGTCTGGCCCCACCTGCCACCTATTCAACCGGAGCAACCGCCCCTCAGCCACAATAACACCCTGTTATTGAACGCCCTGGAAAACCCGGTGGTGCGGGAATACCTGAAAGTCAACGAATACCAGGGCAATGTCTGGTTCAACAAAGAGCGTTACGAAACCTTTTTGTGGCTTACCCTGCTCAACGCGCTGGTGCAAC
>WGBF01000522.1 GCA_015494485.1 bacterium
GCTTTATCCCGCGGGTCGTCCTTGCAGGGCCACCAGGTCTGGGCATAATACGGTTCGCTCAGGGTAGAAATAATGGTATCCCCGGCCGCGTATTCGTTTGCCGCAAACCCCTGAAATCCCGACTCCCGCGGCAGCCCTTCGTAATGCACGGTAACAGAAAATGTGTCCCCTACAGCGTAGGGTTGGTCCAGTAGAATGGTGAGGTTCCAGTTTGCCAGTTCCCAGTGGGAAACATTTCCGGTAACCGTGAGATTCTCCCAGGGGGTAATATCCTCCCGGGAGTCGAAGTTCAGAATAATCCGTTGCAGCCCGGCTTTGCGGCTGCGGAAAACGCCCCGTACTGTGGCAATAAGTTTGGGGGAAGAAACGGGAACGGTGAAATTGAGGTCGTAGAAAATTGCATCGTAATCGGCAGAGTCCGTGGTGGAGAGGGGGCGGTACTGTTGCAGATGCTCCCATTGTGTTTGCAGGCGCTGAAATTCTTTTTGGTGAAATGCATCGGCTGCCTGCCAGCGTTCCCGGAATTGTTGGCTGCTGTACTGAGCGCTTCCACTGGAGAACGCAACCAGATTGGCAATAAATGCCACAAGGAGCACCGGGCCCCATTCTGCCTTCCACCACTGTTTGAAAGCGTTTCGTACCAACGATATCCCCTCAAACCTTCGATTTCGCATGTTGAATTTGCAGCTTACTGTTTCATTTCCTGAAGCAATACTTCCACGGCCCGTTGCAATTGCCGGTCGCGATGGGCGGCGTAGTCTTCCGGCCGTTCCTGAACGATAATATCCGGTACCGCCCCGTTGTTTTCCATATTTTTGTGATTGGTTGCCACATACCAGCCCCGAAACGGAATGCGAAACGTGGCGCCGTCAATTAAATCGATGGCGCCGGTACTGATGACGAATCCTCCGGTGGGGTAGCCCACCACTTTGCCACGGCCCAGTGTTTTAATGGCATGGCTAAAAATTTCCGCATTGGAGAAAGAGAATTCATTGCACAGAACAATGATGGGTTTGGTCCAGGCATACAGTGGACGGCGACTCTGAGGATACCCCTCCGGGCCGTTGCGGGGAACGGTAATGGCGTGGGGCTTTACCATGAGCATGGCCAGCAAATAATCCGTAATCCATCCACCCCCGTTATTACGGACGTCAATAACCAGGGCGTCCTTGTCGTGGGCTTCGGCGTACAGTTCGGTTTCAAACGTCTCCAGGCTGCGGGGGTCCATGGCGCGGATGTGAATATAGCCCAATTTATTGTGACTCAATCGGTGTACCAGCTGACGTTTTTCCTCCACCCAGCGGCGATATTCCAGGTCCAGAAATTTCCGGTAACTCACCGGTTTTACTACGATGGTCCGCTGGTAGGTGGATTTCCCGCTTTTGCCTTCCAGGGATAACCGGGTGGGTTTCCCGATGGTGTTCCACAGCAGCGCGTGGATGTTGGTGGTTGGGGTGATGCGGGTATCGTTAATTGCCACCAGTACTTCTCCCACTTTGGCACGGGCATCAGGCTGGTCGCAGGGACCGTCGGGAATGATTTCGCTGATTTTTAATCCCTTTCCGCGGTAGTGGGAATCAAAGCGCAATCCCAGAATACCACTTTGTACCGGGCGATTGCCCCGGGGACCGTAGATGCCCAGATGGCTGGCATTTAATTCCCCCACCATCAAAAACATGATGTCGTTAAAGTCCCGCAGCGTTTTAACCGCTTCGGCAACGGGTAGATACTTCTTTTTAACCGCGTTCCAGTCCACGCCATGAAAATTGGGGTCGTAAAAGTAGTCGTTTAACGCCTGCCAGGCTTCCAGAAACTTTTGGCGCTGTTCCCGGGGATGGTCAATTTTTATCTGGGCCCGAAAGGCAATGGTTTTGCCATTTTTCCCTTCCGGGGAAATGGAAGCGATGGTGCCGCCCTTCTTCAAATAGAAAATCGCTTTCTTTTTGGCATTCCATTGAATGGCTTCCGGGGCGTGTCCGCCTTTGGTCAGGCGCTGGAGCTTTTTGCCGTTCCATTGAATTTTGTACAGGTCCGTTTTGCCTTCGGTATTGGAATCGAACACCAGGTACCGGCCGTCCGGGGACCAGGCAAAATTGCTTTCCGTACCGGGCAGGCGGGTCACCCGGCGAATGCGGCGGTGAATATCTGTGAAATCAATCGATACTTCCGGGTGCTGCAGCGCATGTTTGTCCTTCTTTAGGTGCTCAAAATATTCTTCCCATTCCGCATCGGACTTCACATCATCCGCCTTGCGGAGAAATATCAGGTAAATATCTTCGTTATTATCCGTGGTTCGGCGGGAAATGAAAGCCAGTTTTTTCCCGTCCGGTGACCAGTGGGGGTAATTGTCGTTGTCCGGATGCATGGACACATTGACCGTCTTGCCCGATTTCAGGTTTAAAATGTAAATATCCCGATTGTATTCGGCATCGAACATGGAATAGGCAATCCAGCGGCTGTCCGGGGACCATTCATAATGCAATTCGTTCCAGCTTTTAACGACGGTGCGTTCTTTACCGGATTGCAAATTGCGGATAACCAGGTCCCCGATGCCCCGCAGGTAAGACAGCGATTTGCCATCCGGTGAAAAGCGGGGTTTGTATTCTTCCACGTCGGTGTGGGTTAAACGAACGGTTTTAAAGCGGGTGGTTTTGTAGAGGGATTTCTCCTGTGGGTCGCCGGAGGTTACCAGAAACACATCCCGTTGGCCGTACGCATCGGATACGTACGCCAGGGTGTCGCTGTTGGGGGCCCAGGCAATGTCCCGTTCCCGCCAGGGAGAATTGGTAATCTGGTTTAAAAACTGCCCGTTGGATTTCATGACGAAAATTTCGCCCCGGACCACAAAAGCAATTTTTTCTCCATCGGGGCTGATCTGCATCTCAGTGGCATCGCGGGTAAAGGTGCGGTAGTCAATGGGATTCTGAACAAAATCCACCGGCAGGGTAATGGAAAGCTTACGGGGCTTGCCATCCGGCAGTGTCATGACCCACAGGTCAAATCCCCGTTCAAACGCCAGCAGGGAACCGTTTGCCGCAATGTTGGGTGCCCGAACGCCGTCTTCTTTAAAAAAGGTAATTTGCCGGGGACGGGGATTCTCCACATTCATGCGATAAATGTTGTAGGTGCCATCCCGGTCGCTGCTGAAGTAAATGGTGCGGTTGTCTGGTGCCCACACCGGGTCCAGGTCGTTCCCTTCAAAGGTGGTTAATTGTTTGTAGGTTTGCGTTTTAAAATCGTACAACCACAAATCCATGTTGCTGGAACCCCGGTAATGCTTCCGGAACCACAAATCCACCCCTTTCACAAACACGAAATAGCGCCCGTCCGGGGACAACCGCCCGCGATAGGCGTAGGTGGGTAATAATTCAGTGGGGGTACCGCCCGTTATCGGGACGGTGTAGGTAACCGGAACCCGGTGATAATAAAAATTACGCCGGGAATAAAACAGCACCGCTTTGCCGTCGGGGGTCCAGCCGGTTACCCGGTCGTAATTGGAGTAATAGGTCAGTTGTGTAACCTGGCGCGTTTCAAAATCCAGCACAAAAACGTCTTCGTTTCCGTACCGGTCGGAAGAAAATGCCAGCCGTTTTCCGTCGGGAGACCAGGCCGGTAAGTAATCGTATGCGGGATGGGCGGTCAGCCGCACGGCTTCTCCGCCATCGGAGGCAACCTTCCACAAATCCCCCTGGAAAGAAAACACGATGGTTTTCCCATCCGGTGAGGGGGCCGGTGTCCGGGGAAAAATAACCTGTGCATGACCTGTTACGACCAGTTGTAAACTGAATAGCAAGACAAATACAATGCGATGCATGGACGAATCTCCTTTGCAATACGTACCTAATAT
>WGBF01000523.1 GCA_015494485.1 bacterium
AAATTCCCGATGCGGTGCGGGTCGTGCGCACGGATTCTTTTGATCCCTTTCGGCTGGCGGCCTGGCTAAAAAAAAGGGATACGTCACCAAAGAATAATGAATTGCCCCGGGAAAGCAGCGATTGGTTACGGCGGTTATCCGCCGCGGTGTTTATTCCCGATAGTCGCGTGGGATGGTTCCCGTTTGCTCTGATGGCGCTCTGGCACCTTCACCGGGAGCATCCCATTGATGGGGTGGTTGCCAGTATGCCACCGTACACCGCAGGACTGGTAGGGGCCGCGTTTCATGCCTGGCAACGGGTTCCGCTGATTCTGGATTACCGGGATGCGTGGTGTGGCAATGCCTATTTCCCCAAACGCCCCGGGATGGTGGAAAAAATCCACCAGTGGCTTGAAAAAACCGTTCTGAATCATGCCTCTGGGGTGGTGTTTGTTAACCCGGCGCTGCAACGCCATGTAAGGGATCAGTATCCACTGAATACCCCGAACGCCCAAACGGTGATTCGCAATGGCTTTGACCCTGATGATTTTCGTGACCTGCCGGAACCACCACCCGCTCCGCCTGTTCGGGTGGGGATTCTGGGCAGCGTGTATTCGCGGGGAAACCGACCATTGTTGCTATTGAACGCCATATCGGCCTTAGTCCGGGACGAGCCGGAGCTGAAAGACCGGTTGCGGGTGTGTTTTATTGGAAAATGGAGTCCCGGCTTTCTGGAATTTGCACGGAAAATTCCATTTCCGGAAATGATTGAATGGCATCCGTATTTACCCCACCACCAGGCACTGCAGGAAGCGGCAAAATGCCATGCGCTTTCGCTAACCATTGAAGATATCCCCGGAAGCCATGCCATTACCCCGGGACGCATTTATGAGTACCTGGCGCTCCGGCGACCCGTTTTGGCCATCTGTCCCCCGGAGAGTGACCTGGCCTCTCTGGTGGAGAGCACCGGTGCCGGGACGGTTATTGCGCCGAATGATTTGGAGGGGGTGAAACAGGCGATTCGGGCACTGCTCCGCAATCCTGACGCATTCACGCCACCCAAAAACAGTGGCTACCTCACGACATTTTCCCGCCAGAAGCAAACCCAACATTTGTACCAATTTTTGCAACATGTGTTGGATTTTTGATTAAAGTTGCAAAATCCTGCCGCCGAAGATGTACAAAAGTTAGAGAGGAACTCTAACTTTAAACCCAAAACGGCAAGGACGCTGCCATGGACGGAAAACATGAGAATGGACTTCTCAAAGTCAAAGATGTTTGTGCGTTAGTTGGTATTACCCCTCACACCCTTCGATATTGGGAGAAAGAATTCCCCGAATATCTCCAGCCTCATCGCACAGCCGGTGGTCATCGATTGTACGACGACCATCAGTTGCGGCGAATCCTGGAAATTAAATATTTGCTAAAAGACCGGTTTTTAAGCATTAAAGGAACCAAACTTTATTTACGCGAAAAATTGCAAGGGAGTGCACTTCATGCAGAATAATCCATCACTGTATTCGCCATCCCCGCTTGTGGGCGCATGGTCTGTCTCAACGGTGCTGCCAGAGTGGGTCGTGGAACGCCTGGGGGAAAAACGACTTGTTTTTACGCTAACCACCGGCCGAAGTGGCACCGGGTATCTGGCGACGGTACTCAACAGCCTTCCGGGAGTAACGGCAACACATGAACCGGAACCCAAATTCTCCCACTGGATGCGAGCCGCGCAGAAGAATCCCGATGTGGCCTGGTACTTTTGGGGATTAAAAAAGTTGCCTGCAATTGCCCGCACAGAGGGCTCCGTCTACATCGAAACCAGCCATTTGTTTGGAAAAGGCTTTGCCGAAGCCCTGTTTCAACTGGGTATTCCGTTTGATTTAATTGTTCTGATGCGAGACCGGCGAGCCGTGGCCCGCAGCCTGTATCAATTGAACACCATTCCCGGTCGAACGGCAGATGGCTTAAAATTTTTAGTTTCCCCGCAGGATCCCGTGTTGGTGCCATTGCCCGGCGCCCAAATTCTGGATGATTATCAACTGTGTTTCTGGTACACCCTGGAAATGGAAGCCCGGGCGGCGATGTATGCCCGCGAGGTGATGAAGCGGGGAGGCACCGTTGCGGCAATAACGTTTGAGCAGCTTGTGCAGCCAAAAGGTGTATTGCATCTGGCGGATGTGTTATCGTTGCCGGAGTTAGACCCGGAAAGCCGGAAGCAGTTCAACCGGGTGCAGCAACAGAAAGTAAACGACAAAGCTGGAATGAAAGGGCGACCGTTTACCTTTACCGAAGAGCAACTGGATGCCCTGGAGCAGGAAGTGTTCCAATTAACGCAATTTCAAGAATATGAGGTGAACTATGCATCCTAATTCCCAGACCCCAATTATCAGCACCATTTTATTAAACTGGAATCGGGCGGATTTGCTGGAAAAAACACTGGAGAGCTACCTGAGCACCATTCGCACACCCTTTGAATTGTTCATTATAGATAACGCCTCCACGGATACTTCCCGGGATGTCATCAACCGGGTTACCGAACAGTATCCCAATGTTTCGGCTATTTTTTTGCCGGAAAATCAGGGGGGAAAGGCGTTTAATGTGGCGTTGCCTCTGTGCCGGGGGCGCTTCATCCATTTTTCAGAAAATGATTTAGAGTATTTACCCGGATGGGATGAATA
>WGBF01000524.1 GCA_015494485.1 bacterium
GAGCCATTCTTTACGTTTTACCTACCTGATATTAACGCTTCTGGTGGTGTTTAACGGGGCCGTGTTATTGAGCAACTCCCGGGTGCGGAGTCTGCTTGCTCCATCGACCCCGACTGAAAATCCACGCCGGGTGGAATCGACCAAAATTCAAGCGCCCAAACCGACTGTGACGTCAACACCGTCGGCTGCTCAACCCGCGCAAAAGGCTACTCCCACTACACAATCCACACCGGAGGCGGTGCAATCCACCAAACCCAACACCAAACTCACTCCCCCTCTGCCCCAAAAAATTCAGGTGGAAGTGTTAAACGGGTGTGGGGTCAACGGTTTGGCGCGGCGGGCCATGCGGTTGTTGCGCAAAGCCGGCTTTGATGTGGTGAACACGGACAATTACCGCACTCAGAATGTGCAGTATTCCTTTATTATTGACCGTACCGGAAACACCGATCGGACAAAAAAGCTGGCAAAAGCGCTGGGGATTCCGGAATCGCGCATTCGCACCGAAAAAGATTTGTCGCTGGCGCTGGATGCTACCCTGGTGCTGGGTAAAGATTACAAGCAATTGAAATTGTTTAAACGTTGAGGAAATATGGAAGCTACGGAACTGTCGCAAAAAGTTGCCCAACTGGCTCTGCAGAAAAAGGGCGAAGACATCATGATTTTTGACTTGCGGCAACTTACCGATGTTGCCGATTTTTTTGTGCTCATTACGGGGGGCTCCGATTTACACGTAAAGGCTATTGCCGATTTCATTGAAGATGAGCTGGAAAAACAGGGTATTCGCCTGTACCATAAAGAAGGTTACGAAAACTTGAGATGGGTGTTGCTGGATTACGTGGACGTGGTGGTTCACATATTCCGGCCGGAAACCCGTGATTTTTATAATCTGGAACGGCTGTGGGCCGATGCAACGATAACACGAGTGGAGGACGATGTTACTACAGATTGAAGCTTATCTGGATGACCGCTTACGCCAGGCACTCCGGGAATTGAATTACCCGCAGGTGGAGTATCAATTTGACCAACCGCGGGCGGAAGCCCATGGGGATATTAGCGTGAACGTGGCGATGCCGCTGGCCAAACAGGTGAAGAAACCCCCGCGGGAAATTGCTGCCGCAATCGTGGAACGGCTGGATGTGGATCCGCAACAAATTGAAAAGGTGGAAATTGCCGGGCCCGGATTTATTAACTTTTTTCTGGCCCCTTCCCTGCTGCAAAAAGCGGTTCCCCATATTTTACAGGAAAAAGAGGCTTACGGCCGTTTTTCCATTGGCAAGGGGAAAAAGGCCCAGGTGGAATTTGTGAGTGCAAATCCCACCGGTCCCTTAACCGTCGGCCACGGACGTCAGGCCGTTCTGGGGGATACGGTGGCTAATCTTTTAGAATGGGCCTCCTACGACGTGCAACGGGAATACTATTTCAATAACGCCGGCCGGCAGATGCGTATTCTGGCGGACTCCGTTCGGTTACGTTACCTGGAATTGTTGGGGGAGACGGTGGAGTTTCCGGACGATTATTACCAGGGCGAATACATTCGGGACATCGCCCGCCACATTTTGGAAACCCATGGCGACTCCCTTAAAGATAGCGACGACTTAACCGTTTTCAAAGAAACCGCTGAGCGGCTTATTTTCGAAGATATTAAGAAAACGCTAAAGAAAATCGGGATTGTATTTGACTCATTTTTTAATGAATCCGACCTTTACGAAAACGGCGAAATTGACCGCGTAGTTCAGTTTTTCAAAGAAAACGGATTGGCCTATGAAAAAGACGGTGCCCTGTGGTTTAAGTCCACAGCGTTTGGCCTGGAGCAGGATCGGGTGATTATTAAATCAACCGGCGAACCCACATACCGGTTACCGGATATTGCTTACCATAAGACCAAATTCGACCGCGGCTTTGATTTAATTGTGGATGTGTTTGGCGCAGACCACATTGCGACTTATCCCGACGTACTGGCTGGCCTGAAAGCCCTGGGATATGATGTGTCAAAAGTAAAGGTCCTGATTCACCAGTTTGTTACCCTGTACGAGGGTAAAGAAAAGGTGAAAATGTCCACCCGAAAGGCCAACTTCATTACTCTGGATGATTTAATAGATGAAGTGGGACCGGATGTAACCCGCTGGTTTTTCCTCATGCGGGGCCGGCAAAGCCATTTGAACTTCGACCTGACCCTGGCTAAAACCCAGTCCGATGAAAACCCGGTGTATTACAATCAATACGCCCATGCCCGAATTTGCAGCATTTTGCGCAACGCGGAGGAAAAAGGGATTCGCTTTCACAACATGGAAGCGTTCCATCGATTGGCGGAGAAAGCCGAATTTCAATTAATCAAAAAACTGATGGAATGTCCCAAAGTGGTGAAGGGGTGCATTGATGAACTGGAACCGCATCCCATTACCCGGTATTTATC
>WGBF01000525.1 GCA_015494485.1 bacterium
GGATTCAACATCAAAGCCGGCATTGCGCATGTGTTGTTCCCAGTCTGTACAGCAATTGCAGGTGGGGGATTTGTACACCACCAGATGCAATGACGATGTTGTTGCCTTCTGTGATTCCGCTTGTTTTTCCTTGCTGCATGCTACAATGAACAATGCCGTTAAAACCAGTGTGAAGCCGATGCGAATGGTGGTTTTGCTCATTCTTCAATCTCCTTTATCATCATTATCCTTAACTCTGTTGTCGCTAAATATTAGTAAAAAATTTACATCAGTCAACGGATGTTTTGTTTTCTGACGGCTTCGGAAAACCCCAAATCTTTTGTGATGCTTATCCTTTGCCATTATATTTGAGCACGCAACGAAAAGGAGTAACGATGGAGCAAAAGTTAACAATTCAACAAGCCATCAATAAACTTATGCAGGGCGAAAGTCTCACCCGCAAGGAAGCCTATTGGGTGATGGAAGAAATCCTGAATGGCAAGGCCAGTGAAGCGCAGGTATCTGCGTTTCTGGTGGCATTGCAGATGAAAGGCTCAACGTTTGACGAATTGGCCGGTTCCGTGGATGCGTACCGGGAGCGCATTACACCCCTGTCCATTTCCGATGAAAACGCAATTGACATCAGCGGCACTGGGGGCGATAATCTGGGTACGTTTAATATTTCCACCGCAGCGGCGTTTGTTGCCAGTGGCGCCGGTGCACGGGTAGTGAAACATGGCTATCACTCTGTTTCCAGCCAGTGCGGGAGTGCGGATGTGCTGGAAGCCCTGGGCATCCGTACGGAACTGTTCCCGGACCAATTGTATGAGGTATTTGAACGCACCGGACTGGTATTCATTTTTGCACCGCGATACAAGCCGGTACCCCGGTATTTTGCCGGAATCCGGCAAAGTCTGGGCGCCCGCACCTTTATTCACATTCTGGACCCGTTAACCAAACCGGCCCTAACCCGGCGTCAGCTCATTGGCGTGTACGACCGGAAACTTACCCGATTGGTGGCGGAAGTGTTGAAAGAATTTCACCTGTTTAAAGGCATGGTGGTAAACGGGGAAAATGGACTGGATGAGTTGAATATTTCCGGCAAAACTCTGGTGATTGAGATTGAAGAACAGGAATTGACAGAATATGAAATTGAACCCGAATCCGTTGGCTTAAACCGTTGGCCTATTGAGGCCATTAAAGGGGGTGACCCTCAGTTTAACAAGCAGATTATTCTGGATATTCTAAACGGTAAGCCCGGAGCGCCCCGTGATGTGACTATTCTAAATGCCGCAGCAGCTTTAAAAGTGGCAGGCATCGTTAATGATTTAAAAGAGGGGGCAAAACAGGCAGCAGAAGCGATTGACAGCGGCCGGGCGAAACAAAAATTGGAGCAACTCATTGAAATAAGCAAAGAACTGGAAAGACAGAGACCATGAAGATAAATCTCAAAAAAATCCGCAAAAAGAAGCTGAAAGCGGTCGAAAAAATCGAAAAGCAATTCAAACCGGATATTTACCGCGCCGCTGCCCTTTCCGCCGGTACGGAATTCCGAAGCGTGGAAGTGAATTTGCAGCAGGCGGAGCAATTTCCGGTGCTGGTGGAACTGGGGGGAGCGTTAACGCCCACTCTGGAAGTGCTGGAAAACATTCAACCCACCCGCATTGCCCGGGACCTGGAAGCCCACGGCTTGCACACCGCACTGGTTGTGACGACGGACGACCTGCTCCTGGGTGGACATCCCGGCTGGATTAATCTGGTGAAATACCATACTCAGCTCCCAGTAATTGCGCGGGATTTCTTTTTCCATCCCATTCAGGTGTACCAGGCACGGGCAACGGGAGCGGATGCCGTTATTGTGGATTTCCGCTGGGTGGATGATGCCACCGGATTGGAGCTGGTCAATACCGCATTCGAAATGGGTATGGAACCGGTGGTGCAGGTGGAGCCCTCACATGTTCCGTCGGGGCTGGACACCGAAATCATTGCTGCGGTAATATTCTCCGTCTCCAGTGAAATGCCCGTTGAAGAAGTGGACGCTACCGTGCAGCGTTTTAAAAGGGAATGGGGTGAACGCATCCCGGTGATTGCAGAAGTGCACCCGGAGAATCCCGCTCTGGCTGCACTGGCGCGTTCCGGCGCAGTAAACGGATTGTTAATTACCCCGCATTTACTGGCCAGTGAGAATTACATTCAACGCTTTGCGGAAATACTGGATGTGGTAGGAACGAAATAGCGCTGCGGGTTATGACAAAGCGAATCCGATGGTTATTGATTACAGGCGTTTTCCTGAGCCTTGTTGCCGGTAGCGGGTGGCTGGCATACCGATATGTGTTTCCGCCGTTACCTCCCGATTTAAATCAGCGTCCGGCAGTAACCGTGCATATTCCCAGAGGGGCAACGTTCAATCAGGTTCTGGACTCCTTGCGTCGGCACCAATTGGTACAACATCCGGATTGGTTTCGGTTTTTGGCAACACACACCCGCCTGGACCGCCGGATACCGGCAGGGTATTTTCTGGTACCGAAGGGATTGAATTCCTGGCAGCTGGTTCGCTATTTACAAAATCCCCGCAAGGTTCTGGTAAAGGTCACCATTCCGGAAGGCATGCGAACGGAAAAAATAGGCGGTATCCTGCAACGGAAATTGGGTATTGATTCGGCCCGATTTGTGAGTCTGGTGTATGATACGGCATTTGCACGCACATTGAATGTGCCAGCTCCCACTTCAAATGGTTTTTTGATGCCGGAGACCTATTTTTTCCCCATGGGTATTTCGGAAAAAGAGGTAGTTAAACTTCTGGTGGCACCCACGCTGGAAATTTTTCGTCAGGACAGCGTACAGCGCCAGTTGCAGCGGCTAAAAATGACCCCTCTGGAAATTGTTACATTAGCATCCATTATTGAAGGCGAAGCCATGGTGGACTCCGAACGCACGCTGATTTCCTCCGTATATCACAACCGTTTAAAACGGGGGTGGCGCCTTCAGGCAGACCCGACCATTCAGTTTTTACTGAAAGATGGCCCACGCCGCTTAACGTACCGCGATTTGCAAATTGACTCCCCATACAATACTTACAAATATCGTGGGTTACCCCCTGGCCCGATTAATAACCCCGGAAACGCCTCCATTCTGGCGGCACTGTTTCCGGCCAATACCCGCTATCTCTATTTTGTGGCAACCGGTGATGGCGGGCATCATTTTTCCGCCACCCTGCGGGAACACAATCGCTGGAAACGGCGCTTCGATGCCATTCGGCGGGAAGTGTACCGCAAAAAACGCCGTAAATGAAATTTACTGCAAATCCACCGCCCGTTTTGTTAAAATAATGAAAAATTCGGGAAATAATTCACAAAATTTTTTTCTTGTGGAAAACCGGATGGGGGTATCCATAAATTTGCGCCGTCTGAACGGAAAAACAAACGGAGGTGAACAATGGATAAACCGATTCTGGTTGGACAGCAGGTGCCGGATTTTACCATGGAAACGTACGACCCCGTGAGTGGAAAATTCGGGGAATTTTCGTTGGAAGCAACCCGTAAGGCTGGCAAATGGACGGTGTTGTTTTTTTATCCGGCAGATTTTACGTTCGTATGCCCTACAGAACTGGCAGACCTGGCAACCGTGCATCCCAAGTTGCAGGAAATGGGGGTGGAAGTGGTATCCGTTTCCACCGATACCAAGTTTGTCCATTTGGCCTGGCAGCGGGATGAAAAATTACTGGAACATGTGAAATTCCCCATGGGTGCCGACCCTCTGGGCAAAGTATCCCGCATGTTTGGGGTATATGACGAAACGACCGGTCTGGCTCTGCGGGGAACGTTCATCATTAATCCCGATGGGGTGCTGGTGGGTTCGGAAGTGAATTTCTACAATGTGGGTCGCAATGCGGAAGAGCTGTTGCGAAAAATGGAAGCCAATGTGTACCTCATCGACCATCCCGACGAAGCCTGTCCGGCCAAATGGGAACCGGGTGCCAAAACCCTGAAGCCCTCCGAAGAATTGGTGGGCCATGTGTACGAAGCGCTGGAAAACAATTAACCGTTTTCCCGGAAATTAAAAAGAGGCGTTCCCAACCGGAACGCCTCTTTGCTGTTTTCAAAAATCAATCGCCGGTTATTTCATCAACACAATTTTACGTGTCTGTACAAACTGCCCGGCTTTTAACCGTACAAAGTAAATTCCATTGCTTAATTGGTTGGCGTTGAAAGGAATTCGGTATTCTCCGGGCGGTAAGGGTTCATTCACCAGCACGGCAACTTTTTGTCCCGTTAAATCGAAGACTTCCAGTTGTACCGGTACCTGCCGGGCAATGTGAAATGGAATGACCGTGGACGGGTTAAAGGGATTGGGATAGGCCGGTAGCAGACGAAAGGCGGTGGGAGCAACGGGAGAATGTTCCGGTTCAATGGCTGTGGGCTGTTCCACCTGCATAATGCCCTTCACGTTTTTGAGCTCCGCATTATCGGCCAATACATCCACGGAATAATAATACGCGTCGCCTGTTGGCAATTGATTAATCCGAATTCGCCAGGTGTAACTGTCCGTTTCACCGGCAGGAATGTCCCCGAAATAGCGGATGGTATCCTCAACCGTGGAATCCGTGGCACTGAATGCTTTTTCCGTATTACTGGTGTCCACAACAGACCATTCTTTAGGAATATGAAGGATGGCCCGTGCATTGGTGGCAGTAACCGTAGAGGCATTGAATAGCGTAACTACCAGGTCAAATTCCCGGAATTCGGTGGTATCGCCCTGAATTTTAACACTTGCCGGTGCTTTTATGGTGGTGGAAAGCGGCGGTTCCAGGTCCTGGTTGGGGATAACGGGCCGGGAAGCAATGTTGTTGGAGGTACTGCTTTCCTGACCGCTCTGGACGTAAGTTTTGACGTACACTTTGTGGTATTCCGGTTTGGTGGGCACAGTCCACGAAACGCTAAAGCGAGCGCTGTCCCCGGCTTTCAGCGAATCCATGTAAAACCGCCTGGAAATAACATTACCGGCATCCGGCGGGCCATCGAAAAATTGGAGCCGTACATCCTTTGCGGTAGCATTGCCTACGTTGCGTACCGTTGCAAAAATGGTAATGGGTTCTCCGGGTTCGTAATTGGATTTTGGCGGATCGAACACGATATCGGATGTGCTGATGGCCAGATCCGGTAAATTGAGAGCGTAATTCAATGGCATAAAATCCGCACCAAAACCGCCACCGTAGGACGAAATCGCCGAAATATTTTTGGTACTGGTAATGTGCAATACCATTTTGGAAGTATTCATGTAGTAATTCTGGGCTTTATTCAAAATAATATTGGCTAACGTGTCCCCCGTGGCTTGATTGACAATAACAACCCGATTGCTGTCTTCAAAGGAAACCACATTCAAATCCCCACTAATAACCGGAGCGTAAAAGTTGGTTCCAATTCCCCGGCCGCTTTCGTCCATCTGGCGTACCAGGTAATAATATGAACCGGAATAATAGGCATACGGGGTATTGCACACCGTCACCGTTTTGTTACTAACGACTTGCCAGTACGTCGCCTGGTTTACCACATACGGATACACCTCGCCGGTATTGAGGGTATCTGTCCAAAGCGTGTCTCCGGTATCAGTGTTCCGGATTGTAAAAATGGTCGAATCGTGATACGCAATCACAATCACGCCATTGGGCCAGCCGCCTACGGTACCGGAGAATCCGAAAAATTCTGTACCTGCAAAGGTGCCATTTGTAGCCGGAATGTAATAACCCTGATCCGTGTAGCTCAGCGCAGAAACCGGCCGATTGGCGGTTACGCCTAAAAAGGAACCGAAATTCTTTTGTAATTCAAAATGCTCTCCCCGATTTAAAATGCCACTGGCAATTAACGCGTTGGTGGAGAGATTCACAATTTTGAATTCCGTGTTGTTTTCATAGGCAAATACCGTAAAACGTTCTCCACTATAATAATCTTTCGGTAAGTAAGTATTTAACCGGGTAGCCAGAGGGCGGCCACTCTGGTCCACTGCAAAATACCCCAGTACCTGGTTGGTAACGGGATCGCCCACCAGCAGTGAAAAAGGATTGTTACCCTCCAGGGTGTAAATTCCGGCACCAGGGGAAAATACATGGTACTGGTTTTCGTTAAGGGAAACACTGTCAATTGTGGTGCCGGTATTGTCCAGAATGTAAATAGTGGTACCGTTGTGATAGCTAAAAACAACCAGGTCCGTAAACGTGTACGTTGTGGTTTGGTACGTGAACGAATCCGTTGTCAAATGAGTGCTGGTCATTCCGGAGGCAGAACCTTGAACCGCGCGGGCAGAAACAGGAATGGCATTGGGGAGTGCCCCGTGCGGTACCTGAGCATTTCCTGTACTCAGAAAAATGCTCAAACAAACGGATATAATAAATATAACCTTCATAGTAACCTCCTGGGTATTGGTGTCCCTTATAGAAACGGAAAGAAATCGCTAAAGATAAGTGATGAAAAACAATTGTTAAAAATTTATTTGTTAATAATTTGAGTTATTCAAATTTTAATCTGCGTTATATTTTGTTGGCTTAAATTGTCTTGTTTCTTACCCAAAAGAACACTACCTTAAATCAATAGCAACATCAGGAAGAAAAAACGAAACGGATTTCACGCAGTCTATTCATCAAAAAAAGGAGGGTTTTTTACCATGTCCGAAAGTGTGTATAAGGTCATTGAACTGGTGGGCACCAGCGAAACATCCTGGGAAGATGCCGTGAAGCATGCGGTGGAAACCGCAGCCAAAAGTTTAACCGATCTTCGCGTTGCAGAGGTCAGTGAGCTGGATGTAAAGCTGGAAGATGGCAAGGTTGTGGCTTACCGTGCCAAGGTTAAATTAAGCTTTAAGTATCACACGGAATAAGCATTCCTCAGTGGAGGCAAAATCCATATTCAGGGGTAGCCCGGCTACGGGTTACCCCTGAAGTGTATTCAGTGCCGTATCGATGGTTTTCTTTAAAATTTCCAGGTCTTCCGGACGGGTACGCAGATTACCAAACGCGGCCCGCAACACATAATCGTCGCCCAATTTGGTGTGGGACAGAAACACTTCCCGCGGGCGGTTAATTTCTTCCAATAAGTGTTCATTAAATTGATTCAGGGTCATTCCTTCGGGTAATTTGAGGGGCAGCGCGCGGAAGCACACCGTGCTGAAGGGCACGGGTGCCATGCGTTCCAGCTGGGGATGCGCATCCACCCAGGCGGTAAACTCCTGCGCCAGTTGAATGTGGTACCGCAGGCGTTCCTGAATGCCCTGTACGCCAAAATAGCGCAGCACAAACCACATTTTCAGTGCCCGAAAGCGGCGCCCCAGTTGAATGCCGTAATCCATCAGGTTTTCCACTTCATGGTCTTCGGCGGTGCGAAGGTACTCCGGCACCAGACTAAACGCCCGTTTCAGGGTTTCCGGTTCGCGGGTGTAAAAGGCGCTAAAATCAATGGGGACAAACAGCCACTTGTGGGGATTGAACACAAAGGAGTGAGCCCGTTCGCACCCGTTTAAAATATGGCGCTTTTCCGGTAAGATGGCCGCTGTACCGGCGTAGGCGGCATCCACGTGCAGCCACAGATTTTCCCGTTCGCAAATATCGGCAATGTCATTTACCGGATCCACGCTGGTGGTGGAGGTGGTGCCTACGGTAGCCACCACGCAGAACGGTAGCCACCCCTGACGCCGGTCTTCCGCAATGGCAGCCGCCAGGGCATCCGGGCGCATACGGAATTCCGCGTCCACGGGGATTTTACGAATGCCCTCTAGACCAATTCCCAGGGTTAATGCTCCCTTTTCAATGGAAGAATGCGCGTGTTCCGACATGTACAGGCGAAGGCGGGGTAAGTCGCTGCGGCCTGCCATGCCCTTTTCCCGAATTTGCAACCCGATTTTTTCCCTTGCAGCAGCAATGGCGTGCATGCTGCTAACCGATGCGGTGTCATACACAATGCCCCAGAACTCATCGGGTAACCCCAGCATCTGGCGCATCCAGTCCAGTACCGTTTTTTCCAGCTCCGTGCTGGAGGGGCCGCTTTTCCACAACATGGCGTTGTTGTTCAGGGCGGCTGCCAGCAATTCCCCCAGCACACCCGGCCCACTGCCGGTAATGGAAAAATAGGCAAAAAAGCGCGGGTGATTCCAGTGGGTCATTCCCGGCATGATAACGCGGTCAATATCGGTAAAAATGCGTTCCCATTCCTCCCCAACGTTCGGAGCGGTATCCGGTAATTGATTGCGAATATCCCCCGGTTTTACATTGGGCAACACCGGGAGCTGATACACGCTGTTAAAAAAATCCGCAATCCAATCCACCAGTTGATGTCCCGCCCGCCGAAATTCTTCTGCCGGCATATCTCCGGGAAACCGATGCTCTCGTTTCATATGACCAACCCTCTGTTTACGTTAGTTGTAGTACGGATTGGTGCCGTGCTTGCGAAGGGTGGGGTAATACAATGCAATCAGCACTTCAATACCCAGTACCACCAGCGATGCCAGCACGGCGTACCATTTAACGGTGGTAAACACGCTGCCCATGGGTGCCAGCGTCATTACATTGTCCGGGAAGTGGGTCATCATCCGCCATTCCCAGATGTTCTCCAGCCAATCGCAAATTACAGCAATAACGGGCAGTGCATAAATGACGTATTCCAGAAACGCCACCGGCAGCCGCGGCATAAAGCGGTACAGGAGGATTAAAAAAAGCAGGCCGTACACCAGCGGGTACACCATGTCTGCCAGAATGGTGTAGCGGGCCAGGCTCCGGCCGTATTCACCCATATT
Source organism: bacterium (assembly GCA_015494485.1). Lineage (GTDB taxonomy): Bacteria > Calditrichota > Calditrichia > RBG-13-44-9 > J042 > WGBF01. The sequence continues at coordinate 8,758 of WGBF01000525.1, forward strand.
GCTTAAAATGCGCATGGCCGTTTCCGGCGTGTAGCCAAATTGAATATCCAGGACTTCCGAAGAACCGTGGTGGCGCTTCATTTCCAATCCCGTCAGAAAAAACAGCATATTAAAACCGATAACCGCCAGGGCCAGAATGAGCAGGGTGCGTTTGGTGTTGAGTTTTTCCAGCATAATTGCTCCGTTCATTGACCAAATAAAATAATGATGGAGACTGATTTTCGGAATACCTAAATTCTTTTAAACGACGATGACGGAGGATGATACGGAATGACACCTCAAACGGAAACCCGTACCTTGATTGACGGCTCACGCCTGATAATTGAAGCAATGGCGCGTGCCGGTGCCGATGTGTATGTCGGATATCCCATTACCCCGTCCAACTGGTTGTATGCCTATGCCCAGCAGCGTTTTCCGGTGTTTATGCCAGCCCCGGATGAAATTTCCGCCCTGCAGTGGGCCGCCGGTTTTGCCACAACGGGTAAATTACCGGTAACCGCAACCAGTTTCCCGGGGTTTGCCCTCATGTTGGAAACGTTAAACATGATGGTGATGATGGAACTGCCGGTGGTTATTGTGCTGTCCCAGCGCATGGGGCCCAGCACCGGTTCTGCCACGACCGGCGCCCAGGGAGATTTGCTCCTGCTGCGGGGGGCCATTTCCGGCGGCTATCCCATCCCCGTGCTTTCCCCGTCCAATCTGGAGGATTGCTGGGAACTGGCCGGTGAGGCGGTTCGGGTAGCGGCACGACTGCGAACCCCGGTGGTTCTGTTAACATCCAAGGAAATGGTGATGACCCACCATACCGTATCGCTGGATGAATTGCCGGAGATTGAACCGGCCCAATGGCATTGGTTTGACGGGAAGGGAGAGTACAAGCCGTACCAGGCGGATGAGCAGGGTGTGCCGCCCTTTTTACCGGTGGGCGATTCCCACTACCAGGTGCGGTTCAATGCCTCCACCCACGATGCCACCGGACTAATCCGCAAAGCCACGCCGGAGGCTCTGGCCAATACGCGGCGGCTACGGGAAAAAATTGAGCACCATCTGCCGGAATTTACCTATTTTGAACATGCCCCGGGAGATGACCATCGCCTGCTGCTGATTTCCTACGATATTTCCGCAGAGGCCACCCGGGAAGCGGCCCATCAATTGGCAAAGAAGGGCGTTCGCCCCGGGGTATTAATTCTGAAAACCCTGCTTCCCCTGCCAACGGAGGTGCTGGACATCATCAACGCCTATCAGCATCGGGTGGTAGTGGAAGAAAATCTCAGCGGTCTGCTGGCCGAACTGGTGTGGGGTGCCCAGGTGCCGGAGACCGCCCATCGCATAAATCAAATCGGTGCCCTCATATCCCCTTCACAAATTACGGCGGAGGTTGAACGATGGCTGCAGTAGAATCCATTTTAGCAACAAAAGACATGCCTTTTTGCCCCGGTTGCGGGCATACCGTGGTGGCCAACATGCTGGCACGGGTGTTAAAAGACCTGAACATTGACCCCTTGGACGTTATCGAAGTGTCCGACATTGGGTGCTGTGGATTAATTGACGGCGTATTGCGCACCCACACCGTACACGGGTTGCACGGCAGGGCCACGGCGCTGGCCATGGGTATTCGGCTGGGACTGGAAAATCCCGATAAAAAAGTGGTTGTCATCATGGGGGATGGTGGGGCAACCATTGGCCTGCAACATTTGCTGGAAGCCGCCCGGCAGAATGTGGATATCACCGTTATTCTGGAAGACAACATGGTGTACGGTATGACCGGCGGGCAGGTAAGCGGGCTAACCCCGGAACCGTTGAAGGAAAGAAAAGCCCCCCAGGAAACGGAAGTGCCCCCGTTTGATATTGTGGAACTGGTGCACGTGGCGGGCGCCAGCTATGCTGCACGGGAAATTGTGGGGCCCAAAATTGCGGATAAATTGAAAAAAGCCTTGCAGACGCTCGGTTTTGCTCTGGTGGAAATTGTGGAAATGTGCCCCTCCCACGGATTAAAGAAAATTAAAGAATTGGAACAGATTTCCCGCTTTCCGGCGGTAGAGAATGAACATCCCCATCCGGCCCGGCGGTTGCAGGCACGGCAACAGCCCTCCTTGCTGGACGATTTGCCCCGGTACCCTGTGCCGCCGAAGAGTCCCCTGCAGCGCCCGTATCGTGTGCTGATCGCCGGTTCTGCCGGGGGTGGCGTGCAATCCGCGGCCCAGTTTCTGGCACAAGCCGGTCTGGCGGCTGGTGCCTTTGCCACCAAAAAAGGGGAGTATCCCATTACAGTGGGAACGGGATTTTCCATTGCGGAGGTCATCCTCTCCCCCCAACCGATTTATTACAC
>WGBF01000526.1 GCA_015494485.1 bacterium
CTTCAGGGCAGAAAGAATTGCTGGAAATTCCAGCTGGGTTAATGTCGATTCATCGAACTGTGGTTGAGTCGCTATCACGTTGCAACAGGCGTTTTAAGGTCTCTTCCTGAATTTTTCGTTTACCCTGCCGGTAGTACTGTTGAAATTGCTTCTTAAAATGGGAGGTATCCAGTTCCAAATGGGTACTGATTCCAAACACATAGGGCACCACCGCCTCCAGAGGCGCATATAAGGTGCTACTCTGCCGAAGTTTTTGGGTGGTTTCTTCCATCGGTAAGAGGGAAATGCCCCAGAGGATAAGGCTTAAAACGATAGCCCCTTTCGCGGCACCCAGCGTTCCGCCCAGCAACCGATTTAACCACCCCAGATGAATTTTTTCGCTAATTTGCGTTAACCAGGATGCTGTCAGTCGGGAGAAAAAATACACCCCCACAAAAATGGCCAGAAACGCAATTAATGGTGCCAGCACCGGTGGCAATGACGGAAAACGATGTTGTAAAATTGTGGTTAATGGGGTTGAAAACCAGAATGCCAGGATAAGGCCCCCCAGCCATCCGGCTAAGCCCAATACCTGGCTCCACAGGCCGCGCATGAATCCACGGATAATAAAAAAGGCCAGAACGGCCCCAAATATTACATCAAGGGATTGCATTCCGTTAATTGGAAGCTAATTTTTGTCGGACAATTTGTTGTACCAGTTTCCCGTCGGCGCGCCCCTTTACCTGAGGCATTACTTTGCCCATCACCTTCCCCATATCCTTGGGAGAAGCGGCTCCGACTTCCGCGATGACTTTATCCACCAGCGCAGCAATTTCTGCTTCGTCCATTTGTTTGGTCAGGTAGCCTTCGATAATCTTTAATTCCTGAGCTTCTTCCTCTGCCCGATCTTCCCGCCCCACCGCTTTAAATTGTTCAATCGATTCTTTGCGTTTTTTGGCGGCTCGCATCAGAACCTGGATGACATCGTCATCCGTCAGGGGGGCGCCTTTATCAATTTCTGCATTTTTAAGCTGCGCACGAAGCCCGCGAATGGTCTCCAGGCGGAGCTTATCCCCGGACTTCATGGCAGCTTTCATGTCTTCCAGTAGCTGTTTTTCCAGCTCAGTAGCCATTTAAAAATTACCTTTTTGTGGTCCGACGATGGTTAGTACCGCTGCTGTTCCATCATCTTGCGAATTTTGCGACGCGCAGCATTCTCTTTGCGTTTCCGGCGTTCGCTGGGTTTTTCGAAATGCTGATGCTTCTTAATCTCTGCCATCAAACCGGATTTCTCACACGCCTTGGTGAATCGCTTCAGCGCTTTTTCGAACGATTCGTTGTCGCGCACCTTAATATGAATCATGCTGGAAGACAACCTCCTTTCAATGGTTTGGTGTTACCCTGTTTTAGTTGACGTATTTATCGGCATTTTTAATCATGTCAATTTCGTACAACGCGGCCTGTTTCCAGTTTCGGTCGCGACTGGCTTTTTGATAATACTGAATGGCCAGATCTTTTTTACCCAACTTTTTGTAAACTTCGCCCAATCCAAAGTTGGCAGCAGCCTTAATGGTACTGGAACGACTGAGTCTTACGGCGTTTTTGTAGGCAGATTCCGCATCCCGCAATTTCCCCAGTGCCAGATAAGCATCGCCCAGCCGTAAATAAATTTTCCCTTTGGATGTCCGCTTGGCCGTCTTTAATGCATTTTGGAAAGCCTCTACGGCCTGGGTGTATTTTTTGGTGTTCAGGTAAATTACACCCAGGTTTTCCCATGCTTTGTAATATTTGGGGTCAATTTCCACAGCCTTTTTCAGATATTCCACCGCTTTGGGATATTTCTTCATCCGCATGTACACATACCCCACGCCCCACAATGCCTTAACTTCGTTGGGGTTAATCTTTAACGCCGCCTGATAAGAATTCAACGCATCCGTCAGCTTGTCCATCTGGCTCTGAAGCAGTCCCAATGCCGTATACGCTTTTACGTACTGCGGATCCTTTTCAATTGCCTGCTTGTATGCCTTTTCCGCTTCCACATAATTCTTCTTCCGTTTATATACAATCCCCATCGCATAGTACGCCAGTGCCAAATTGGGGTCCAGCTTCACCGCTTCTTCAAATTTTTGCAGGGCGCCATCGTAATTCCCTTTCCGTAACAGTTCCAGCCCGGCATTGTAGTTTTTCTTTGCCTCAATGGTGGGATCCGGCTGCTGCGCCAGGCTTACACCAACAATACTTAAAATGATTAAAAACACCAGAATGAAACGTCCCCGTTTCATTGAACCACCTCCAAATTGTTTTATATGTATGGGTTCCCGAAAAATCACTTTTTTATTACCCCATTCTTAAATTGAAGTTCCTTACTTCACGCGATCCAGGTATTTACCGTCCCGGGTATCTACCCGAATCACTTCACCCTCTTCAATAAAGGGTGGCACCTGTGTTACCAATCCGGTTTCCAGCTTTGCCGGTTTGTAAGAACTGGTAACGGTAGCGCCCTTTAATGTGGGTTCCGTTTCCACCACCCGCAGCTCCACCGCTTGAGGCAATTCCACACCAACCGGTTTACCTTCATAAAATTGAATTTGTACAATGGTTTCCGGCAAGAGGTAATAAATGGCGTCACCCAGCATTTCTTTGTTCAGGGAAATTTGCTCGTAGGTCTCCAAATCCATAAAAATGTAATCGTCTCCATCCTGGTACAGATATTGGTATTCTTTCGTAATTAATGTAGCCTTTTCCACCGCCTCATCCGGCCGAAAGCGATGTTCGGCATTGGTACCATCGGACAAGCGTTTCATTTTAATTTGCATTAAAGCCTGGCCCTTTCCGGGGGTTACGTGAATCGCTTCGGTTACCCGGTACAGGTCGCCTTTGTATTCAATAACATTCCCTTTACGAATTTGAATGGCTTTAATTTTCATACACAACCAATCCTCTTTTAAATTCCAAAGAATCGCAAATTTATGGGTTCACGCAAAAAAATGCAAAATAATTGTTAGAAACTTTTAGAAATATTTCGCACCATTTGCCCTCCCACGAACACCTCACTACGGGTTTCCCGGAACACGGAGGTAAAAGGCTAATCTTGAAACACATCGCTAATGTTTTTCAGGGAAAAGAACACCGGAGGGTAATTGCGACTTACATCGCTGCCAGCATGTTTCATCC
>WGBF01000527.1 GCA_015494485.1 bacterium
CACCGCCAGCGCGCGCACGCTAACAAAATCCAGGGAATTCTGGTCGTCCCACATCCAGCCGGAAGGCCAGCGGACTGAATCAAAATAGCTGGCATCACACAACAGGTTGCCAGTAATGCGATTTATTCCTGCATTTTTTAACTCCCGGGCCATGCGGTCCAAATCCTCAATGTCCAGTTGCGGATTTCCGTAGCCCTTCAGGTACAAATCGCCGCTCAGTACACTATCGCGAATTGTAGCGGCAGAATCCGTTGCCAGCACGGTGTTCAGGGTAAAGTCGGGTCCCAGGTAATGCAACGCTGCCGCAGTGGTAAGCATTTTCATATTGGAAGCCGGATGGAACAACTTGTAGGCATTCCGCTGGTACAGCACCCGACCTGTTTTCAGGGACACAATTTCAATTCCCACATTGGTCGGCTTCAGCAGGGAATCAGCCAGAATGGCGTCTATCCGGGCAGCCAGTTGTTCCGGGGTTAGCACCGGAATACGATGGCCCACCTGAACCGGTTTGGGCACCGCACAGCCCAACACCATGCCCAGGAGTATTACCACCACCAATTTGCCAAATCCATTTGGTTTGTGCAGAAACGCCTTCCGCATAGGTCAATTCTCCTGTATTTGCTGAATTTCCCCAATGGTTTGTTGCAGAAACTGTGCCCAGCGCCGGAGGTCAAAATGCTGCGGGTCGTCATGGGCATCCGGAATGCCGGCATCAAAGGCGGCATGGTAAGCGGGAATCATCCAGCGCCCTTTGCGCAAGCTGGCGGCAATGTACACCAGAACCAGGCGCTTTAGCTGCGCATCCGTAAATCCCGGCACCGGGGCAATAGCATCGTTCCCCGGGGGGCCGTTGGGGTCGCTGCGCCGGGGTTGAATTAGTTCCACATGCACTGCCATTCCCCGGGACTGTTCCCCCAGAACGCGCACTTCCAGCTTGGTAGCCCGCCAGGGGGTGCCAAAGTCCACAGCGGTAAGGGATTGCCCCAGGCGATTAATAAAAATGTGGGCTTTGGCTTTTTCCCCCTGATCCCAGCGTTGCAAATTGTTCTGCGGCCACTCCGGCGTGTTGATGTTGTCCGGAATGGGCTGATTGCCATAATTGGGCGTACTGGTATCGTGAATTAAAAAGTATTCCGCGGTCGGGGCTTTAGGGTCATTATCGTTGGCCCGGCAGAGGGCCGAATCCAGATTTCCCCCCAGATCCGCTTCCGAAACGCCAATGCGGCTCAAATAGCGGCGAAACTGTGCTACCGAAAAGGTAACCGGCGTGCCAATGAGTTTTTCCAGTGGGTCGGGTAACGGATGCAGGGGACGTCCCAGGCGTCCGTAGGGATACACCGGCCTGAGCAGGCACCGCGCCTGTTCCACCGGACTGCCCTCAAAGCGGAGCTTTTCCGCTTGAAATGGACAGGGTGCGTTCAGCACCGCATGGCGGGGCGCCGGGAGTCGGCATTGCCATCCGGTCACCAGAACGGCGATTATCAGAATCCCGAACCAGCGTTTCATCCCAGTTGCATCCGTTTAAAATAATCCCGTGCTGCCACCATAACCCGGGGCGCCAACAGCAGCGCAGAGGTCATGGTGGGTATGGCCATCAACGCGTACATGCCATCAATAACGTTGACAACAACGTTTAAAGATACCACGGCACTAATCACAATAAAGGCGATGTAGATGTAATTGTAATAATGCTGGCGATGGGCACCGATTAAAAAACCCAGTGCTTTGGTTCCGTAATAGGAATAACTGAACATGGTGGAGAGGCTAAAGAACAAAACCGCCACAATTAACAGCCACACACCAAACGCCGGGAACGCTTTATCAAATGCCAGGGCGGTCAGGGTTACGCCATTTGCTTCCCCGTTTTGCCACACCCCGGTTAACAAAATCATGAGGGCGGTGGTGGTACAGACAATAATGGTGTCCACAAAAGGACCAATCATCGCCACCAGGCCTTCCCGAATGGGTTCGTTGGTTTTGGCCGCACCGTGCGCCATGGCTTCCGTGCCCAATCCCGCTTCGTTGGAAAAGGCTGCCCGGCGAATGCCGGTAATCATAACCGTCCAGAACACCCCACCGGCAACGGCTTTTCCGGTAAAGGCATCGCTAACAATCAATTGAAATAAGCCGGGAATTTCCCGCCAGTGCGTTACCAGTGTCCACAGCGCTGCCCCAAAATACAGCACCACCATAGCCGGTACCAATCGGGAAGTCACCTGACCAATGCGTTGAATTCCCCCCAGCACCACCAGACTAACCAGTGCTGCAATAATGCTGCCGGAAATAAAATTGAACCAGAAGTG
>WGBF01000528.1 GCA_015494485.1 bacterium
CCCGGGCGTTAAGTGTGCCCGCTGTTGTTGGGTTGGAAAGCATAACCACTCTGGTAAACGAGGGCGATACCATTATTCTGGATGGCTCCGCCGGTGAGGTGATTATTGCACCGGATGAAAAAACAATCCGCCGCTACCGTAAGCAGCAGGAAGCGTTCATTGAGCATGAGGAAATTATTCTTCAAAAAAGTAAAGGGGAATGCACCACCCGGGACGGAAAACGCATTGAGGTTCTGGCCAATATTGAGTTTGGTAATGAAATTGAGCAGGTGAAACGGGTTGGGGCGGATGGGATTGGGTTGTTCCGTACGGAAGGGATTTATATCAATCGGGATATTTTGCCATCCGAACGGGAGCAAACTAAAATTTACCGGAGCATTGCGGAGGCCATGGCACCTGCTCCGGTGGTTATCCGCACCCTGGATGTGGGTGGGGATAAAATATTCCCCAATATTTTCCCGATTCAGGAACCAAACCCGTTCCTTGGATATCGGGCGGTTCGGTTTTGTCTGGATCACCGGGATTGTTTTGGGGCCCAGTTACGGGCCATTATCCGGGCAAATACCGCCGGGAATATTCGGATAATGCTGCCCATGATTAGCGGTCTGGAAGAAGTGCGGAAAGTAAAGGAAATTTATGATGAGGTTTACCGGGAATTAAAAAAACACGGCAAAGTACCCCCCAGGCCGCCTCTGGGAATCATGGTGGAAATTCCGTCCGTTGCAATTATGGCCGAAGCATTTGCCCGTGAAGTGGATTTCTTCAGTATTGGTACCAATGATCTGGTGCAATATACCCTGGCGGTTGACCGGAGTAATGAACGGGTGGCCCATTTGTATTCCCATTTTCATCCGGCTGTTCTGCGGCTAATTGAACAGACCGTGCAGGCGGGTAAACAAGCGGGAATTCCGGTAAGCATGTGTGGCGAAATGGCCGGAGACCCGCTGGCTATTCCGGTGTTATTGGGCTTGGGGCTGGAGAGCCTTTCGGCCTCTCATATCCTCATTCCGGAAATGAAAGTGGTAATCCATGAGCTCCGTTTAGACGAATGTGTTGAATTATGGGAGACGGTAAAACAATTCACCACAGCAACGGAAGTAAGGGATTATTTAAGGGAATTTTATTTAAAGTGGTTCAATCACATAATAAACATTCAATCGGGTTCGTAGTCGCAACATTATACATCAAAACAAAAGGGGATTGGCATGTTCGATTATGATCATCACAACTTTATTAAATTTTTGAATGACTTTCCTGCACAGTTAAAGGAAGCGCAGGAAATTTACGAATCCAGCTCCGTGAATATTGATTTTGCACGGGTGAAACAAATTGTGTTTGCCGGTATGGGCGGTTCGGCAATTTCCGGGGATCTGGTAAGTGCTTACCTTGCTGACCGTCTGGCCGTTCCGGCAATTGTTCATCGGGGATACGATTTACCCGAATTTGTTAATGCAGAAACGCTGGTTATTGGATCCAGTTATTCCGGCAACACGGAGGAAACCATTTCTTCCATTCAACAGGGATTAGAAAAGGGGGCGCAGGTGCTGGCCATTTCCTCCAATGGTGAAGTGGAAAAAATGGCCAAAGAAAACGGATTTTCATTAATTAAAATTCCGGGAGGTTTGCCGCCCCGTCAGGCGCTGGGGTATCTTTTTGTTCCTTTGTTGTTGCTGTTAACCAATTCCCCCTTAACCACCGGCGAAAAAGAAGACCTGGAAGAAGTATTCAAGCTGATTGCAGAACTCCAGAAACGTTTCGACCCAAAGCAAAGTCAGGGAAACAATCTGGCGCATCATATTGCCCAAACGTTGTATCATACCATCCCTGTTATTTATACTGCCGTTCCTTATCTGTACCCGGTTCCCGTTCGCTGGCGCAATCAATTCAATGAAAATTCCAAGATTATGGCGTTTAGCAATGTTTTCCCGGAACTGAATCATAATGAGATTATGGGATGGGAAGGCCCCCCGGAAGTCAACCGCATGTTCCGGGTTATTATTTTACGGGATCCCGGTGAAAGCGAACGCAACCGGCAGCGGGTGGAGATTACCAAAACTATCATTAAAGATAAGGGTATTCCGGTGCTGGAGATTTTTGCCGAAGGGAAGTCGCAGCTGGCGCGGATGTTTTCCTTAATTTACACCGGCGATTGGGCCAGCTACTACCTGGCAATGATTAATGAAAAAGACCCCATCCGCATTGATTCCATTGATTTGCTTAAGAAAAAATTGAGTGAGCTTAAACAATCATGAAAGTTGTAATTCCCGTGGCGGGGCAGGGCACGCGCCTTCGCCCCCATACCTTATTGCGCCCCAAAATGTTATTGCCTCTGGCGGGTAAGCCCATTCTGGGGCACATTGTGGATACGCTGGTTGCGCAGGGCATTCGGGAATTTGTTTTTGTTGTGGGATATTTGCGGGAGCAGATTGAATCGTACATTCGCAAGCACTTTGATATTCAGGCCACCTTCATTCATCAGGAGCCGCCACGTGGACTGGGCCATGCTATTTATCTGGCCGGGGAAGCGCTGGATGCCGAGGAGCCCATTTTGATTGTGCTGGGCGACACCATTTTTGACGCCAACCTGAAATTGGTAATGGAAAGTCCCCATACCACTCTGGGGGTGCACGAAGTGGAGGATCCGCGCCGATTTGGCGTGGCGGTACTGGATGAACATGGATTTGTGAAAAAAGTGGTAGAAAAACCGCAAAAAATCATTTCGCATCTGGCACTGGTGGGCATTTACTGGATACGGCGAAGCGGCACCCTGCTGTCGTGTTTAAAAGAAATCATTAAAAAAGATATTCAGAAAAACGGCGAGTACTGGTTAACGGATGGCATTCAAATGATGATTGACCGGGGCGAAAAGATAACAGTGTTTAATGTGGAAGGCTGGTACGATTGCGGGCGGAAAGAAACGCTGCTGGATACCCATCGGAAAATACTGGAAAAAATGGAATTGCCTCAAGTAACGTTTAAGGACTCTACCATTATTCCCCCGGTGTATATTCATCCCAACGCAAAGATTTCCCGCTCAGTAATCGGGCCGTTTGTAAGTATTGCAGAGGATTGCGCCATTACCAACAGTGTAATTCGGGATACCATTATTGATGCCCATTCTGAAGTGAAAAGTCTGGTGCTTTCGCATTCCATTATCGGGCATCATGTGCGGTTAAACGGTGCCGCGCAGAATATAAATGTCGCGGATTATTCCGTGATTGATAACATTAAGTAAATAATAATCCGTTTTGTTTATTCGTAAAAACATTCAGGAATAGCGGAAAGGATAGACGTATGAGAACAATGTTATTTTCCTCAGAATCCGTTACCGAAGGACATCCCGATAAGATTGCGGATCAAATATCGGATGCTGTGCTGGACGCCATTTTAAGCAAAGACCAGTTTGGGCGGGTTGCCTGCGAAACATTTGTTACCACGGGATTGGTGTTGGTAGGCGGCGAAATTACCACGGAATGTTATGTGGATATCCCGCAGGTGGTCCGGCAGGTAATCCGGGATGTGGGATATACCGATCCCCATTTTGGGTTTGATTACGAAAGCTGTGCTGTGATTACCACCATTAATCAACAGTCGCCGGATATTGCAATGGGGGTGGACCGTGCCGGTGCCGGAGACCAGGGGATGATGTTTGGGTACGCCACCAACGAAACCGCTGAATTAATGCCCATGCCCATCCTATTGGCCCATAAAATTACCAGGCGTTTGGCGGAAGTGCGGAAAAAGCAGATTGTTCCCTTTTTCCGCCCGGATGGGAAAGCCCAGGTTACGGTTAAATATGAAGACGGCAAACCGGTATCCGTAAAAAAAGTGGTGGTTTCCACCCAGCATGATGAAGAAGCTACCCGCGAAATGGTGGAAGAAGCCGTTATTGAAGAGGTAATTAAGAAAATTATCCCGCCGGAACTGCGGGCAGAAAAAATTAAATATTTTATTAACCCCACCGGTCGATTTGTAATTGGGGGACCAAAGGGGGATACCGGGTTGACCGGCCGGAAAATTATAGTGGATACCTACGGTGGTGCGTATTATCACGGTGGTGGGTGCTTTAGCGGAAAAGACCCCACTAAAGTAGACCGTTCTGCGTCCTATTATGCACGATATGCAGCGAAAAACATTGTTGCAGCCGGATTGGCAGACCGGTGCGGTATTCAGGTTGCTTATGCCATTGGCGTGGCCGAACCGGTGAGTTTAATGGTGGAAACGTTTGGAACGGAAAAAGTGCCACTGGAACAGATTGAAAAAGCGCTACGGAAAGAATTTGATTTTACCCCCAAGGGAATGATTACCGGGCTGGACCTGTTGCGACCCATTTACCGGGCGACCAGTGTTTATGGGCATTTTGGGCGCGAAGATGCAGAATTTACCTGGGAAAAAACGGATAAGGTGAAGGCGTTGCAGAAATATAAATAAAAGAGCCCCAAAAACGCCCGTTTCACGGCAACAACTTTTTTTTGTGAAGAGATGCGGAAAATGATCCGAACGATATGGGATATCTGTTTTTAGAATGAAAAGGTAAAATCTTCCCGAAAAACTTCGGAAATAAAAATGGCCGGGGAGCTTTAACCGGTTGTACCTGCGGCACAAGATTTACGCTTATACTGCGGATGTTCCCCCGATTAATCCTCTACCACCGTCGTATCGGGCATCTCCGGTAATTCCAGCGATTCCGGTTTCCCGTTGGAACTGTCCGAAGCGGTTTCACTTTTTGGTGGTCTCCCCCGACGGCGTTTGGGTTGTTCGTCGGATTCACCATTATTGGACGCCGTTTCGCCGGTCGCTGTAGTTTCCGTTTTTCGGGGACGTCCTCGTCGCCGTTTGGGCGGTTCTTCGGTTTCAGCAGCGGTTTCGGCTACTGCCGGGGTTTCCGGTTCCGGCGTTTCGGTTTTACGCGGCCGTCCGCGACGCCGCTTGGGGGGGTGTTCTTCACTGCTTTCGGTGGTTGTGGGTGTCCCCTCAGCGGCTTGTGTTTCCGATTTGCGGGGTCTTCCGCGGCGGCGCTTGGGCTGCTCAGTCACTTCTTCTTCGGCAGGTGTTGCCGCGGCTTCCGTTGTCGGCGCTTCTGCAACTGCAGCAGTTTCCATCTTCCGCGGCCGTCCCCGCCGCCGTTTTACCGGTTGTTCTGTGCTCTCTTCTGCTGGGGTAGTTGCCGCCTCCGTTGGTTGTGTCTCCGATTTGCGGGGTCTTCCGCGGCGGCGTTTGGGTTGCTCAACCGCTTCTTCTTCGGATGAAGTTGCTGTGGCCTCCGTTGTCGGGGCTTCTGCAACTGCAGCAGTTTCGGATTTTCTGGGGCGTCCTCGCCGCCGTTTTACCGGTTGTTCTTCAGTGGTTTCGTTGTTTTCTCCGGCTGATGCAGCGGCTGTTGTTTCCGTGGCGGCACTGGTGTCTTCAACCGGTGTTTTTCGGGGTCGGCCTCGCTTGCGTTTTTGAGGCTCCGGCAAGCCCAGTTCTTCCCGCCGGGCACGGATTTTCATCAGAATTTCTTCCACACGGGTTAATTTCCGGGGTTTTGCTTCGCCGGATTCTTCGGTTGTGCTGGAATTTTCGCTCTGTTCTTCCTGCTGCCCGTTTTCGGATTTTGCGTTGGCTGCCATATTCATGGTAGCCAGCGCTTCCGGGTACAGTTTTACTTCCTCGTCCAGGGTGTTGTAGCGATTCATCACAAACGCCCAGTTTTCCAGCTCTTCTTTGTAAAATGTTAGCCGGGCTTTTGCAGGATTAAAATGCGACGGCACTTCGTTTTTAAATGCCTTTTGCGTAAGGTCCAGAACCTTGTCATATCCTAAAAATTTAGCGGCCTGGAGCGGGGACAGCATGGTTTTTTCGGGTACGTAAATACGGAAATTAAATTCTTCCGTCAACCATTCTTTTAACCATTCCGGGTCTTCTTCATGGAGCGCATCCAGAATTTCAATGTAATCCGGTTCTTTGCGTGCGTATTTAATCTGGGCCAGCCCAATACGCGCTTCCTTATCGTTGGGATATTTTTCAAGAATGTCGTGGTAAATTTTTTCGGATTTGTCGAACAATTTCCCTTTCCGGTAGGATTTGGCCAGGTCCAACCATGAGTCCAGGGAGCCGTCCACTTCGGCATATTTTTCATACATCCGCATGGCTTCTTCGAATTTGCGGATTTTTTTCAACGAACGGGCTAACCATTTGTACCCCAATCCAAATTCCGGGTTTAATTTTAACAGCCGTTTTAAGGGCTCAATGGCTTTCTGGTAGTCTTCCCGTTCGTAATACCGTCGGGCCCAGTTCAAAACAACAAAAAACTGAATGTCTTTGGGCAGGAAGGAAATATCCTGATTTTCGTTGTAAACGTCCATGTGGGTGGTATAAATCATTTTGGGCTGTCCCTTTTTACGGCGGGGGTTATTTAATTCCCCTAAAATCTTTCGGAAATAACTGTAC
>WGBF01000529.1 GCA_015494485.1 bacterium
AGGCAGTGGATCATCAATTGCTGGTGCAGGGATATCGGGATCTGCACCGGGTATTTGGTTTATTAACGGAGCACGTATCATGTTTACCGGAATCATTGAAGAAGTCGGCGAAATCGTTACCGTAACACCCATTGAAAATGGGAAAAACCTTACCATTCGCGCCCGTCGCGTACTGGAAGAAACCCGTATTGGGGACTCCATTGCGGTGGATGGGGTTTGTCTGACCGTTACCGCACTGGCCAGCGAACAATTTTCCGTGCAGGCAGTGGGCGAAACGCTGGAGAAAACCACGCTGGGAACGGTTCAACACGGCCGTCGGGTGAATCTGGAACGGGCGCTGGCGGTTGGGGATCGCCTGGGCGGTCATTTTGTACAGGGGCATGTGAATGGCATCGGGCACATTCGCACTATGCGGAAACGGGGCGAAAACTACCTGCTGGAAGTGGAAATTCCTCCGCCGCTGCGCAAATACATCATCCTGGAAGGCTCCATTGCCATCGACGGCATCAGCCTGACCGTCGCCCATCTGAATGACGTTCTGGTGGGCATCAACATTATTCCCCATACGATGGAAAACACTAATCTGCGTTACAAGCAGGTGGGAGACGGGGTGAATATTGAGGTGGATTTAATCGCCAAATACATTGAAAACCTCATCCGCTTTAGTAAACGGAATGAACTGAACGAAAACCGGTTAAAACAATGGGGGTACTAAACCCATGAGTCATAAAGATTTTGAATTTACGCCCATCGAAGAGGCGTTACAGGCATACCAGAACGGTGAAATGCTAATATTAGTGGACGATGAAGATCGCGAGAATGAAGGCGATTTTGTGATGGCGGCAGAAAAGGTCACACCGGAAGCCATCAATTTTATGATTAAATACGGGCGGGGGCTGGTGTGTGCGGCCATTACCCGACAGCGCGCCCATGAGTTGAATCTGGACCCAATGGTGGCCGAAAATACTGCACTGCACGGCACGGCTTTTACGGTAAGCATCGATGCGGTGAAAGGCACCACCACGGGGATTTCTGCCAGGGACCGCGCCATTACCATCCAGACCCTGGTGGACCCGGATGCCACACCGGAAGACCTGGCCCGGCCGGGCCACATTTTTCCCCTCATCGCCGATGAATGGGGTGTGCTGCGTCGCCCAGGGCATACGGAAGCGTCCGTGGATCTGGCACGTCTGGCGGGATTATCGCCTGCCGCGGTATTGTGTGAGATTATTGATGAAGACGGCACCATGGCCCGTTTACCCCGCTTAATTGAGATTGCCGAAACGTTCGGATTGAAAATTGTCAGCATTCGGGATATCATTGAATACCGGCGCACACACGAAACCCTCATTCGGCACGTCACGGATGTGAATCTGCCCACCGATTACGGCGATTTCCGATTGCATCTGTTCGAAAGCAAAATCGACCCCAATGAATACCATTTAGCGCTGGTAAAGGGCGATGTGCAGACGGAAGACCCGGTGATTGTGCGGGTGCATTCTGAATGTCTAACTGGCGATACCTTTGGATCCATGCGCTGCGATTGTGGTAATCAACTGCATCATGCCATGCGAACCATTGAGGCAGAAGGCCGTGGCGTTTTGCTGTACATGCGGCAGGAAGGACGCGGCATCGGCCTGAAAAACAAAATTCTGGCCTATAAGCTGCAGGAAGAAGGGAAGGATACGGTGGAAGCCAATCTGGAACTGGGTTTTAAAGCCGATTTGCGGGAATACTGGTTTGCAGCCCAAATGCTTCAACAACTTGGCGTTCAAAAAATCCGCCTGATGACCAATAACCCCCAGAAGGTGCAGGATCTGGAACGCTACGGGGTGCAGGTAGTGGAACGGCTGGCGGTAGAGATACCGCCCAATCCGGTCAACGAACAGTACCTGAAAACCAAAAAAGAGAAAATGGGGCATTTGCTGTTTTTGCACATGCAACATCAGGATTAAACGTAAGGTAAGCAAACGGGTAATCACAACAAAACGGCAAACAGGAGTGTATTCCAATGAAAACGATTGAAGGTCAATTAACGGCTACCGGAAAACGCTTTACGTTGATTGTTAGTCGGTTTAATGAATTGATTTCCAGTAAATTGCTGGAAGGGGCCCGGGATTGCCTGCTGCGTCACGGGGCTTCGGAATCCGATTTGACGGTTATCTGGGTTCCCGGCTCGTTTGAAATTCCCCTAACCGCCCTGAAGGTAACCCAGCACCAGAAGCCCGATGCGGTGATTTGTCTGGGCGCCGTCATTCGGGGGGCAACGCCACATTTCGATTACGTGGCGGCGGAGGTGTCCAAAGGCATTGCTCAGGTGGCGTTGCACAGTGGCATTCCCGTTACGTTTGGGGTGCTCACAACGGATACCATCGAACAGGCGCTGGAACGGGCAGGGACAAAGGCTGGCAATAAAGGCTGGGATGCGGCGCTTTCGGCAATTGAAATGGTAAACGTGGTCAGTGCAATTGAAGGCGGGGAGTAAAGTTACGAATTGTTTGCCCTTTTTACGGGATAATTCAGTATTAATTCAAAATATTTGTTGATACTTCTTGATTTTTCGCCAGCTCGCTGGAGAGCCAGTTTAAGAAGGCATAGGAAAATCGAAGGCTCTTGTTTCTACCTTTGGGGGTACGCGTTAAAAATAAATGCTGAAAATCCTGTACGGGAGCATATGTTCCATTTATTTTTGTAATGACTGAATGTGTCAACAAAAAATGATACAATTGTTGGGAATTTTTGAACGTTTGAATTCCCTGCTGTTTTAAATAGTCCAGAACCTCTATTGCGGAAAAACCACGGTTTTCACGATAAATACGTTCAATTTGTTCGATTGTAACGTGTGCATTGGACAACAACTTACCGCTTTTTGCGAAATATATTTTAAAGGGTTTCCGGAATTCAATAGCACGACGAATATTGGCATAACTACCGTTACTCTTTTCATCCCAGATAATAAAACAATAATCACAATCGCGAGTCATGGCCTCGTCTTTCTTTTGTTGTCGCAATGCTTCTTTTTTAATATTAGCAGGAACATCAATTTTCTTTACATGAAAATCTGTACTTCCCAAAAATCGGGGGGTATCATATATCGTATAAACAGTAACATTA
>WGBF01000530.1 GCA_015494485.1 bacterium
GGTATTACATTAAACCGGGAATTGGGCTGGTTCAATACATTTACCGGGTTTTTATTACTGTTGTGGAAACCAACCACCGAATGACCTGGCGGCTGATGACGTACACCACTCCCCGCTGAGGGGGAATTACTCCACATCTGAGCAATAGAAGTGGCGCCGTGCCCCCTGCAGGGGGACTATTCCATCTGCAGGGACTGTGGGAAGAAATTCATCTTGCCCGCGCTGTGGCATACCACTTTCCCCAGCATATTGCGAACGATTTTTTAATCTTTTATTCCTTTTGTGAAAATGGGGTGCAATTTTTTTCCTTTTGGGCACTTTTTGTATTGCCCATCATTTTCTTTTTGGTGATGCCCTTTCATCATATTATAATTGACGTTTAAAAATTCAGGTTTTCGTATGGCACGGCAACCCTTCAACATAATGAATGCAATGTTACCGCCCGCCGGGCAACCGGCCGTCGTGCATTCCCGCCGCCGTGTCACCTTCTTAACCTCTACCACCCTCACGACCACAACTACTGCTTAATCATAGGAGAGACACCCGATGATGGTTATGAAATTCGGGGGAACCTCCCTCGGCACACCCCAGCGTATTGAACAGGTGAGTGACATTATTTCCCGCACCTACCGGACCCAGGCGAAACTGGCGGTGGTGGTATCCGCTTTTGGCGGTGTCACCAATCAGTTAATTGATGCAGCCCATCGGGCGGCCAGCGGCGATACCCGTTACGAAGCGGAGCTGGCCCAGCTGGAATCCCGGCACCTGGACGCCATTCAGTATTTATTACCCGCCCCGGGCCAGACCGATGCCCGCACGTTTTTCATGACCGAACTCAAAAATCTGTTCGATGTGCTCCACGGGGTTTTTCTGGTACGGGAATTATCGCCCCGGGTGCTGGATTTTGTGATGAGTTTTGGGGAACGCTTTTCGGCCTATATTGTGGCCGAAGCCCTGCGGCATCGGGACATCCCGGCGTACTACCTGGACGCCCGGCAGGTGGTGCGCACCGACGCCCGTTACGGCGCCGCCCGGGTGGATTACGACGTTACTTACAACGCGATTCAGAACGTTGTACACTCCCGCAACGGGCTTCCCGTGATTACCGGATTCATTGCCTCCACCGCCAACAACCAGACCACCACCCTGGGCCGCAGCGGTTCCGATTTTACCGCCTCCATTTTTGGCGCTGCCCTGGACGCCACGGAAATTCAAATCTGGACCGATGTGGATGGCGTGCTGACGGCGGATCCCCGGGTGGTACCGCAGGCATTTACCATTCCGGAGCTTTCCTATGAGGAAGCCATGGAAATGTCCCATTTCGGCGCCAAAGTTATTCATCCCCGAACCATGCAGCCGGCAATGGAGCGCAATATTCCCATCCGCATTAGAAACACTTTTCGGCCGGAACAACCCGGCACCCTCATCCGGCGCACCCCGGCGCCTTCCCCCTTTCCCATTAAAGGCATTTCATCCATTGAACACATTGCCCTGGTAAACGTCAGCGGCAGCGGTATGGTGGGCGCCACCGGCATTGCGGGCAAAATTTTCACTGCCCTGGCCCAGCACGATATCAACATCATTCTGATTTCTCAGGCTTCGTCCGAACATTCTATTTGCCTGGGAATTTTACCGGGTCATGCTTCCCGGGCGCAGGAGGTGCTGAAAAAAGCACTAAAACTGGAATTGTTGGAAAAAACCGTGGGAGCCATTGAGGTGGAAGAGAATCGTTCCGTAGTGGCCGTAGTAGGAGAAAACATGCGCCGTACCGCTGGAATTGCAGGGCAGATTTTCAGCGCTCTGGGACAGGCCGCAATTAACATCGTTGCCATTGCGCAGGGGTCATCGGAATTGAACATTTCCTTTGTGGTGGAACGCACCGACCTTCCGAACGCCCTGCGGGTGATTCACCACGCCTTTTTTAACGGAAAAGGCGGGGAGGTTGCCCATGGCTAACCCTCAATACGTTCGCGCATTTGCCCCGGCAACCGTAACCAATGTAAGCTGTGGCTTTGACATTCTGGGCTTTGCGCTGGAAGCCCCCGGCGATGAGGTAATTCTGCGCCCCAACTCCGACGGAACGATTCGCATAACGCGGATTCTGCCCGATTCGCTGGACATACCCCGGGAGGCCGAACGGAACACCGCCGGGCGTGCCCTTCTGGCAATGCAAAAAGCGCTAAATCTTACCATTGGGGTCGATGTCGAAATTCACAAACAATTTGGAATGGGCAGCGGGCTGGGGAGCAGTGCTGCCAGTGCGGCGGCAGCGGTGTGGGCGTACAACCGCTTTCTGGACACCCCATTGCGGCGGGAAGAACTGCTGCCTTTTGCCATTGCCGGAGAACGCGCCGCCACGGGGGAGAATGTTCACATTGACAATGTTTCCGCCAGCCTGCTGGGCGGCTTCATTGTTGTCCGCAGTATGAATCCCCCGGATGTGCTGCCCCTCCCCTATCCACCGGAACTCCATTGCGCGGTGGTGCACCCCCACCTGGAGCTGAAAACCGCCGCCATGCGGGAAATGCTGCACACCCACATTCCTCTTCATCAGGCAGTGGAACAATGGGGCAATATTGCCGGGCTAATTCTGGGCTTCATGCAGGAAGATTACGATTTAATCCGGCGCAGTTTGAAAGATGTCATCGTGGAACCCATCCGCGGACAGGTGATACCCGGATTTCAGGAGGCGCAAAAGGCCGCCTTGGAAGCCGGTGCCCTGGGCAGCGGCATTTCCGGATCCGGGCCGGCGTTGTTTGCCCTGGCTTCCTCCCACGAAATAGCCGAACAATGCGGAAACGCCATGCTGGCGGTTTACCGCAAAATGGGCCTGGAAGCGGATGTGTACGTCTCCAGCATCAATCCGGATGGCGCCA
>WGBF01000531.1 GCA_015494485.1 bacterium
ATTTAACGCCATCCATTAAGTTTAAACCGCAATGGTGGTTAAGTTTTAATGTAGCGCTGGATTTGCGGCTTTCCAAAGACGAAGATTTAACCTCACCGGTTATTCCGGTTTTAACCAGAAATCTAACGTTGCCGAATTATCCCGCCTGGAAGATGACCCTGGGCATGAGTGTGATTTTGAACCAGGGACGTGAAAAAGTGAAAACCAGTCTGGGAGAAGGAACTGATATTCGCAAAAAAGTTGATTTTTACGAACGCCTGGTCCGCGAGAAAGAAAAATCCAAGGAAATCGAAGAAGAGTTGAAACGACTCCGCCGCGAACGGGAACAGGCTCAGAAACAACTGGAAGAATTGAAACAGTTGCTTGAAGAACAAGGAAAATAAACATCAGCAAAATGTGCGCCTCTACGCAAAGCCCTCATTGGTTTTCAATGAGGGCTTTTTATTTCTGAAAGGAAAATGTGATGAACGAAAAGGAACGTCAATTATTTCAACAACTCCTGAATTTGAAACAACATGCCCTGGCGAAATATTCCCACTTTCATGTGGCATCTATTCTTGTTACGGCAGACGGTTCCCAATACACGGGTATTAATATTGAGTCCAGTTCCTATAGTTTAACCATATGCGCGGAGCGTGTCGCATTATTCAAAGCCCTGTCTGAAGGGGAAAGAGATTTTAAGGAAATACATATTTTGTCGGATGATGAGCGTCCGGTGTCTCCCTGTGGGGCATGTCGACAGGTGCTTTTCGATTATGCACCCGATTTGACGGTTTATATGTATGGGGCATCCGGTGAGGTTCGAGTTAAAAATATTCAGGAATTATTACCGGATGGATTTAATGACGAATTTTTAAAATAACCCGCTGCAATTATTGCTTCTTACAATTTTATTTTATATTATAAAATAAAAAACCAAGGAGTAACCTCTCATGAAAGTGCAGGCCTATGTTCTCATTCGTATGTATCCCAACAAAATCAAGGAAGTCATTGAACACATTTCGAAAATGGAAGGTGTGATTCAGGCCCATGCGGTGACCGGCCCCTTTGATGGTATTGCATTTGTGGAAGCCAATGACATTAAAGAATTGGGCCGCATGATTTTATCCGAAATTCAAAATATGAGCGGTGTTCGGGATACCACCACCTGCCTGGTTGTGGATATGGGCTAAATTTTACTGAGTGCCTGTTTTAAATCTTCAATTAAATCCTGTGGATCTTCCAGGCCTACGGATAACCGAATAAGTCCCTCTGTGATGCCTACTTTTGCCAATTCTTCGGTAGAGTAGGTGGAATGGGTCATGGAAGCGGGATGTTCTATTAATGAATCACAATCTCCCAGGCTAACGGCTAGTGTAATAAGGGTTACGTTATCCATGACCTTTTCCCCGGCTTTTCGTCCTCCTTTTACTTCGAAGGTCACAATGCCACCAAAATTTCGCATTTGTTTCCGGGCAAGTTCATGGTGCGGATGGGTGGTTAACCCCGGATAGCGTACCCAATTCACTTTGGGATGAAATGTTAAAAATTTGGCGATTTCCATGGCGTTGCTGCAATGCCGATCCATCCGTACGGGTAATGTTTTTAATCCCCGCAGCAAAAGCCAGGCATTTAATGGACTGATGACACCGCCAATATCCCTGAGAATTTTAGCTCTTAACTCATCGATGAACTCGCTTTCTCCGATAACGACTCCGGCAATAGTATCGCCGTGTCCGCCAATGTATTTTGTGGCGCTGTGTACCACAATATCCGCACCCAGCTTTAACGGTTGCTGAAGGTAAGGGGTAGCAAATGTGTTGTCGACGACCAGTGGAAGATTATGAGCATGAGCAATCTCAGCAATTTTTTGAATATCGATAATATCCAGCGTAGGATTGGCGGGCGTTTCAATAAAAATCAGTCGGGTTTTGTCATCAATGGCTTTTTCAATGTTTTCTGGAACGGTGGCATCCACTTCCCGGGCTTCAATGCCCCAATTGGGTAGAGATTCTTTGTACAGATTGTGGGTGCCGCCATACACGGTATCGCTGGATACCAGATTGTCCCCACATTGGCACAACGCTAAAATCACACCAGAAATCGCCGCCATCCCGGACGAAAAAGCCAGTGCGGCTTCTCCACCTTCCAGAAAGGCCATTTCGCGCTCAAAGGCAGCCTGGGTGGGATTACCAAGGCGGGTGTACACGTAACCTTCGCCTTCTCCCTGAAATAACTGAGCACCATGTTTGGCGCTTTTAAATGCAAAGGTTGAACTCTGGTAAATTGGCACGGATAAGGCCCCGGTTTGTGGGTCGACCCCGCCGGAACCATGAACACATAAAGTTGAGAAATGCGCTTTACGTAAATCAAATTTAGACATGCGAAATCTCCTGAATAGTGTTGTTTGAAATATAATGAAGGAAGGGATTGGGGTTCAAGGAAGGACTTTTTTTGAGGGGAGATTCATATTTAATAATAGTTAAATTTTATTGTTGCAAATTTGTGTATTATCGTTCTTGTAATTCAGTTTATCTGGAATATGTTGCAAGGATAAAATTCCTCATTAAGGTCGTATCTGGATTTTTGTGCTAATATAGTATAAGGTTTTAGCAAATTTTGTGTAGAATATTGCTGAAA
>WGBF01000532.1 GCA_015494485.1 bacterium
ACACCCGCAAAGATGGCCTGGTAACCACAGAATTTAATATGGGTGCCGTTTTCGCAGATTCGGACAGTAGCCTGTGGTTTGGTGGTGTCGATGGTCTGGTACGATATAAAAAACAAGTGGACTATCCCACAACGTTTCCACCGGTATACATTACCCGTATCATGTCAGCAGATACAACCATTTATTTCCCCAGGGGAAATTTCCGTTTTCCATATACCGGGAACAACGTTAAAATCAATTTTGACTGGATAAATTTTGGGAATCGCTACGCACTAACCCTGGGTTACTTTTTAGAGGGCTTTGACACGGACACTACCCGTGTGAGCAATACCTATCAGGCTTCCTACACCAATCTGCCACCGGGTCGATATACGTTTCATGTATTTTTAATCAATGCTGTAAACAACAACATTTTAAACGATACGGCCATTCACATCCAGATACTCTCTCCCTGGTGGCAAACTCCCTGGTTCAGAATTCTTTCTGTTTTTTCATTAATCCTACTGGGCTATTTCATTGTACAATGGCGCACAGCCCTTTTAAAGAAGAGGGCCCGTCAACTGGAAGAAACGGTAGCACGTCGCACCCGGGAGATTGAACAAAGTAAACTAAAACTGGAAAAAGAAATTGAAGAACGCCGGAAGATTCAGGCCTCCCTGGACAAGGAACGTCAATTATTGGCCACGACCTTAAAATCAATTACAGACGGCGTTATTACAACAGATCTGAATGGAGACATTCTGTTAATAAATACCGGAGCGGAAAAGTTAATTGGAATTTCCAGCACGGATGTGCTGTTTCGAAATATTAATGATGTATGCGACATTCAAAAAGAAGAAACGGATGAGCCCATCCGTCTTCCGGATGATATTGAAAAATACCAGGCCGAAGTAGACAGTAAACAATACTTGACCGCTAAAATCAAGCATCATCCGTCCGGTGAATTTAACAGCGTAGCACTGAATTGGGCCGTTATTAAAAATGAAAAACAGCAAAAAGTGGGCTATGTGTGGGTAATTCGGGATCTCAGCATTGAGCGCCAGCTGGAACAGGAAATTATTAAAACCCAAAAACTGGAATCCATTGGTCTGTTGGCTGGAGGCATTGCCCACGATTTTAACAACATCTTAACCGGAATTATTGGAAATGCTCAACTGGCGAAACTGAAGATTCAAATGGGCGATACAAACATATCGCCATATCTGGAAGGGATTGAAAAAGCCACCGAAAACGCCACCCGCCTTACCCATCAATTATTGACGTTTGCCAAGGGCGGAGAACCCATAAAGGATCTGCTCTCAATTAAAGAATTGCTGGAAGAAGCGGTGGAATTTGCATTAACCGGTACAAAAATACGCTGCAAACTGAATATTGCGGAAGATTTGTGGTTCACCCGAGCAGATAAAGGGCAAATTACACAGGTCATTAACAACCTGGTAATTAATGCCGTTCAGGCGATGCCCGATGGGGGTACCTTAACCATAACCGCACATAATGTGGAAAAATCCAAACATTTTACGGATTATCCGGCGATTTACGACCTGCATGGCGAATATTTTATTAAACTGGAATTTGAAGATACCGGCATTGGCATTCCCAAGGAAAATTTGGCCCGTATTTTTGACCCGTACTTCACTACCAAGAAAACGGGAACGGGGCTGGGCCTTGCTACTGCCTATTCCATTATCAAGAAACACGGTGGCAAATTATTGGTAGATTCTGAATTGGGCAAAGGGACATGTTTTACCATTTATTTACCGGCCACCCGCGAAAACCCAAAATCCAGTACGGATGATCACACCCACTTATTTGACGGTCGCGGGATGAGTGTTTTAGTCATGGATGACGACACCAACATTCTGGACATTGTTGTTCATTTTCTGTCCCTCATGGGCTTTCAGGTGGATACCGCCATTGACGGTGCAACCGCAATTCAAATGTACCGGGAGGCCTACTTAAACAACTGGCCCTATGATTTTTGTTTGCTGGATTTAACGGTACGCGGCGGTATTGGGGGTGTGGAAACGGCCAAAGAAATCCGCAAAATTAATCCCAACGCTATCATCATTGTTGCCAGCGGTTATTCAACGGACAGTGCCCTGGCTAACTACGAAGCGTTCGGCTTTGCAGGCCGTATTACGAAACCGTTTTCCCTGGAACGATTTAATCGCCTGCTAAACGAAATCTTTCAGAACAAAAACGTTACGTGAGACTTCCACCTAAGCCGATTCACCCCTTCTTTACCGGTGGCCCAATATCCACCAACAGCGAAATAGCCATTAAGTCGAATCCCTGACATCTTTTAGTTGAAATAACCGGCAATGCCCACCATCTATTCCTTAACACAGCAACATTTTTCATTTAGTGGATTTACCCCGGATAAACCATAAACTCCATTTCCCCCAAAAAATAAAAAAGGGCTGCTATTCCGCGAATAACAGCCCTTCGGATTAATGGTGTTTAGGAATTTACTTAATCAACATCATCTTTCGGGTTTGGTTAAAGAGAATTTCGCCCTGGGCATTCCTGGCCGTAATGCGGTAAAAATAAATGCCG
Organism: bacterium; assembly: GCA_015494485.1. GTDB lineage: Bacteria > Calditrichota > Calditrichia > RBG-13-44-9 > J042 > WGBF01. The sequence continues at coordinate 2,557 of WGBF01000532.1, forward strand.
GAAGGCACATTGGCCTGCCAGGTAAACGCATACCGTCCCGCTTGCTGGAATTCCTGCACCAACGTTTGAATTCGTTGCCCGCGGACATTATAAACCGACAATTCCACCTGTGCAGAAACCGGTAGCCGGTACGCAATGGTCGTTGCAGGGTTAAAGGGATTGGGGTAATTCTGGTGCAAGGCAAATTCCTGCGGAATGCGGGTTGAGGCCGTGGTTATGGCCGTTGCGGCATCCCACTGATAACTCTTTAACCCCGTGCTCATCCCCACCATCAATTCATCCCAATACAGGACATTGATCTCCGTACCCACCGGGTATTCCAATGCAATTTTCCATGCCACACTGTCCTTTTCCAGATAATAAATTTGATGTTCAACCGCCATAAACAATGCCGGCTGACCGGTATAACTTTCACCTACCGTTATCGCTGTTGCTTCACCGTAGGGCGGCAAACCATTGGTGGGTAACATCATCCAGAATGTTGAATCAGCCTCTTTCATGTACGCGCGGGGTTCGTTATTACTATTCACCCCACAGGCAAACACGTTTCCTGTGGTATCCACCGCCAACCCCATCGCACCGAAATTGGTAATAAGAGTGCCGCTCTCTCCGATCATATCGTTGTCAAAATAAAAACTGTCTTCTGTAGGTGAATAAACAAGCGTTTTGACCCCATACGATGACGTAGTACCGTCATGCACATAATCACAACCCACATAAAAAACAGCGGAGTCACCACGAATGGGGTTTACAACAATATCGTGCACTTCGGTGTTGTATACATCGGTATCAATTTGGTCCCAGGTGGTTCCGTAATCCTTACTGACAAATATTCCGCCCCGCACGCCGGATTCCGGACTGTTCACACCCAGAATTACAAAACGGGGCGACTCCGGATTTACTTCCACATCGGCAACAACACTATTCCAGCTAAATCCAAGGGCTGGGTCATCCCCTTCAAATACCCGATCCCACATCATACCGCCATCCACAGTACGGTATAGCCGCATATTTCCGGCATAGGCGGTATCCGGATGTTGGGGGTCCACAGCAATGGAAGTATAGGGGGCCCCATCGCCCATGGGATAAAACAAATCCCAGCTTTCACTACTGGAACCGTAGTTTTCCACTTTCCGGATACCGGATTTTGATGCCACCCATCCGGTACTGTTTCCGGTATCCATCTCCAAATCCCACACTTTTACGGCCTCAATTCCATCCACAATTTCAAATGTGCCATATCCGCTGTCCACACTGGCAGCCAATCCCAAATCGGAGGTTAAATACACCACCGCCGGATCATGAGGATCCACCGCAATACTGCCATCATTGGGATGCGTCATAAATCCCCGTTCCCCCAGCCAATGCCAGCTGCCGGCATACCCTTTATTGGGGCTAAAGCCGGTGCCAAAATAAATCGTATATTGAGAAGAATCCCCGGCAAACGCAAACGTACCGCTGGATGTACCTCCAATACCCGTACCGACGGTATCCCAGCTGGCGCCCTCATCATCGGAGTAAGCAATAAATTTGAAATGGGCCGGCGGCGTTCCCTCTTCGCTGCCTAAAAACAGGCGACCATCCGGCGCAATACCAAATGCCGTAAAATTGATGCCACTTAGACTGGGAAGGGAAATAGCAGTTACTGCGGACGAATTCGAAAGAGAATCGTACGGTGCCGTGGTTGCCCAGACCTGTACGGGCGTCATTTGCACAAAAAAGTACACCCGCCTATTCACCGGATTCACATACAGCTGCAACGGCATGTTGTCGATTCCCGGGATATTCAAATAAAACGGCGAACCCCCGGATTCCAGAAACGTTCCCGAAGAAGGGTCCAGCGTCCCCACATGGAATTCCACCGTATCCGGATGATAGGCTTTGGTGTAAAAAATTGTGCCTGCAAATTCGCCAAGACCGGTGACCTCAGGGGTTTCAATTTGTTTCCGGGAACCGGCTTTTTCATTGCCAACGTACAATTGCCCCAGAATGGACGCCACAAAGTACCCCGTTGTGGAATCAACGACAAAATAATGGACATTTTGTCCAAAACCATCGTCCCCATCAAAATCCGGAACGGGATTAAATGTTCCAAAAGCAATGGGAGTGGTGTGAACAATGTCCGCATAAAACATGGAATTCGGGCTCTCTGTCGAAACAAAAATTCGCGTGGTCTGGGAGTCGACCGGTAATGTAGCAATCCAGCTCATCCGGCCGCCATAAACGTTCTCCGTTTTTGGAACCAGCATTTGTGCTCGCAGCAAGCCCAACATCAACAATAACATCAGTGAAATGGTAACTGTGTACTTCGACATGACAACCTCCGTGTTAAATGATATAAAATCAATATCGTCAAAAATGCATAATATTAAATTTATATTTTAATTCTTTTCGTAATTTTTTATACTCTCTTTTCCTCATCAAAGACTACCCACCTCCTGGTAAAAAACGGTTTGATTTTTCCAATTTGTTGCCGATTTACTAAGCATAACAGTTTTAATAAGAACATATAATTTAATTCGAGGGAAAAATGAATAACAATTTCTGGATGTTTATTATGTATTTTATTTTACTTGGCGTAGCATCTTTTTTGAACGCCCAAACAC
>WGBF01000533.1 GCA_015494485.1 bacterium
GTTTATAGTTGTAAAATATTTTTAAATATAACGATATAGTTAAATAGTTGAATTACTTGTTTCTTTTCCTGCATCCAACCTCAATGCGCCTTTTTCGGCGTGTACCGGGTATTATTTCAATTGTTATGAAAGAGGAGATTTCCCGGGGAGCGGCGCTGATGGGAATGATTTTTAAAGGGAAAGCATTTAGTTTTGGCATTCCCGTGACTGGAACTTCCGGGAGACAATCCGAGATTAGACAGCAGAATAAGCATTAACTACTCCGAAAATGCTTCTCTCGCTGAAACGTAGCGGGGCTTCCATTTGCCATTGTTTAAATCAGATCCACAATAGAACCAAAATCGGGGTCGTAAAGACGCCGGGTTGTCCGAATGGCAAAGCCGTCCGTCATGCTGGCAATGTGGTCGCAAATAATGCGGGCTTTTTCAGCGGGGGTAGCGGCCTGCATAACCAACCGGTGCGTATTTTCCGGTAACAATTTGAAGGATTCCCCATGACCGGCTAAATAATGTGCACTGTACGCTCGGAATAATTTTTCCAGCAGGAAATTCCATTTGTACTCCAGTTGGTGGAGCTGGGGAGATTTGAACACCAGTTCTACAGCTACCTTTTTGAAAAATCGCGCTTCGGTTTGGACGGATTTGTCAATCTGCAGCTTAAAGCGGTAGCGGTTACTTTTGGCACTCATGTAATTTTCCCACGGTTCCAGCTGGCAGGCAGTAATGTAGTCGCCAATTTTGCGTGCAAACACGTGTTCCACGTCGCCTTCGCGAATGACCCGCATGAGTTGCCGCAATAGCTTTTGTTCCGTGGCATTCAGGGATGCGTTGGCGGCCCAGCTTTCCAGCGATTCCAGCGTAATAAATCGGGCGTGGATGCCATCCACAATGTCCATCAGGGAATAGGCGGTGTCATCGGCCCAGTCCATAATCTGGCATTCAATACTGCGGAATTCGTTGAGCTCTTCCCCCGGGCTAAAGTGGTTGGATGGAAGATCCCCATCAAATACGAATGCTAAATACGGCTCCTGTTCATCGTACAAAAAATGGTTTTTGGCGTCCGGCGTTTGGTGAAGTAGGGTTTTGTATTTCATGGTGCTGTCCATAAATGCCCGGGTAGGGTTCATGCCCTTGGGGGTATCTGTGGATGAAAAAATGGTCTGAGTAATGACACGCAGGGTCTGGGCGTTGCCTTCAAATCCGCCGTAATCCCGCATCAATTTGTGGAGGGTGCGTTCTCCGGCGTGCCCAAAGGGGGGATGACCCAGGTCGTGGGCCAGACAGGCCGCTTCGACCAGGTCCGGGTCGATATAATAGGTTTCGGATAAATGTGGCGATGTGGCCTTCAGATAGTTGCAAATGGAACGGCCAATTTGTGCCACTTCAATGGAATGGGTCAGCCGCGTGCGGTAAAAATCGTATTCACCTGAAATGAAAACCTGTGTTTTGGATTGCAGCCGCCGAAAGGCGCCGCTGTGAATAATGCGGTCGCGGTCCTGCTGAAAAGGGGTGCGGTAGCCGCCGTCTGCTTCCGGGGTCATCCGTTCGGTGTCAAAATCCGTGTAAAAAATATTGTGTTTCATGGCTTAATCGCGTAATGGGTTTTGTGCTGTTAAGATTTTTTTCAATTTTTGGGGAATGGTGTACAGTTTACCCACCGGGTAACGATTGTATTGCGCATCCCAGTAAGGGGAGCGCTCATAAAAAAACTGCAACCGTTCCCGGGGATTGTGCGCAAAGGCCGAATCGCTTTGAACCCGCTTCCAGAATTCCTGACGCAATTGGGGGTTCTGTTTTAACATTTGCCGGGCTAAAATCTCCAGTTTGTAATTTTCGGCGTATTCCTTGCGTTCAAAAATAGTGTCCCACATGCCCCAGGCCACAAATGCATCCGGTGCTGCCGGTTCCAACGCATGGACAATGACGCGGTTTACCCGCTGGTTCATAAAAATTACTACCGTGCCCCGCGGAAAGGTGCGTTCTTCGGTAACCGGGATAATCCGGTAAGAAACCCGATGATGTCCCTCATAAGAATTCTGTTGCCATTTCACGTCCTGAAACCGGTAACTGTCAACCGTTAAGGTAATGGGTTCTCTTAAATAAGCCATGTGCACGCCGTGCAACCGAAGTCGTTCAAGGGGGAGTTGCCATTGGGGCGGTATTAAATACGCTTCCGGCACCCGGGCGGAATCCTGTACCAGGGGTTTCTGAAATACCGGTGCATGATAAGTGCGGGGTTCTTTCAGGAATTTTACCCAGGTGGTACCGGAAATTTCACTGGAGTCCAGTTCTACCGCTTTACCCCGGAACTCCATCCACGTTGTGTCCCGGGTGTCGATACGAAATTTGAGGGGAAGAAACTGTCCCGCCAGTTGGCGGCTTTCGGTGTCCGCCTCAAAATTCACTTTCTGAAGCTCAAAATAGCGGTCGTTGGCAATTTCCAGAACCCGTTGAATCATGTGGTAGGTGGCATTCACCCGCTGGCGGTAGGGTTTCAGCATGTGGGTTTCGATGAGCAGAAAAATGCGGTTCTGTACCGCTCCGTATCCGGTGGAAAAGCGGGGGGGAAAGCACCCCGCGGAACAGTCCCCGAGTAGGGTCTTTGCGGTCCCGAATCCAGAAATATTCGGTGGTTAAAATACCGGCTTGTTCCATGCCCTCCACCAGCAGGGGCTCAAATACCGTTTTCGTCCAGCGCCGGAGCGCGGGCGTAACCTGGGGACTTTTGTCCAGGCCGTAGGTAACCACATATTGGTAATCCGCGCCGTCGGTGACGTGGCAATCAATCAGTAAATCCGGTAGCCAGCGCTGGAACAGCCGCAAAAATGCTTGCATTTCTGGCGCATCGGCTTTTAAAAAATCGCGGTTTAAATTTAAATTCTGAGCAGTTACCCGCCAGCCCATTTCCGCCGGGCCATTCTGGTTAATGCGGTTGTACGGGCCAAAGCGTTCGTGCCCGTCCACGTTAAAAATGGGAACAAACAGCACCGTCACGTGGTCCAGCAAATTCGTCATCTTGCGGTAGATGGCAATATCCCGAAGGAGCATTAAGCTGGCATCTTTTCCGTCAATTTCCCCGGCGTGAATGCCGCTCAGTACCAGCACAACCACCTTGTCCGACTGCCGCACTGCTTCCGGAGTGAAATGGCCATCCTTGTCCAGAACGACCAGCGGCAAATCCCGCCCCTGAGGAATTTTACCAAACGTTTGGTAATCCACCCAGGGGGAAGCCTGCGCCAGCTTCTCAATAAAGGCAATGGTTTCCGCATAGCGGGGTGTTCGTTTAAAATTGGATTTTTCGTAAAACGTTTGCCAGTCATTGGGTTGCGCCATTAAAAGGCTTACAAGTAAGAGCACCAGCCATCCTGTTCGTAACATATCGCATTCCTTTCTCTAATCCGTTAAAATCACAATATACGCTTTTCGGTGTAAATTATCCAATTGCCCTGGAAAAATGTATGAATCGTGAAAATGCAGGGATGAATTAAAAGGGGGCCGTGGTTCAATTTTGATATCTGCCTTCTAAACACTATTTTTGCACAAAAAATTGAGGAGTGGTGCATGAAACGTGTTATTTCATTTGTGATTGTCTTGCTGGTGTCAACAATGGGGATTTCGCAACGAACCCTTATTTACAGTGGGCGATTGATTGATGGAGTCTCCAATAAGGTATTTTCCAATAAAACAATTGTTGTAGAAAAGGACCGTATTGTGAAGATTGCGGATGGGTTTTTGTCCCCCGCCGAAGGCGACCGGGTCGTGGATTTGCGAAATGCTACCGTAATGCCGGGTTTAATGGATATGCACACCCATCTTTCCATGCAATTTTCCGAACGGGCCTATCTGGAACGCTTTTATTTAAATGAAGCAGATCTGGCGTATCGCTCCACCGTGTTTGCCCGTCGTACCCTGATGGCCGGCTTTACCACGGTGCGGGAAGTTGGGGGCCAGATTAGTACCGCGCTGCGGGATGCGATTGCCAGGGGCTGGGTGGTTGGCCCCCGGATTTTTAGTGCCGGAAAATCCATCGCAACCACCGGTGGACATGCAGATCCCACCACCGGGTTAAATCAATATTTTGCGGGAGACCCCGGTCCCAAAGAAGGGGTGATTAATGGTATAGCCGAAGCCCGGAAGGCGGTACGGCAACGGTA
>WGBF01000534.1 GCA_015494485.1 bacterium
GCTGTGGGCTACGCTGTACTTTGCGGATATGATGGACCCCAATAACAATTCGGATGCCGCTCACCTGGCCTACCACGAAGTATTTGATGGCGATCCATTTCCCGCAGACATGAGTACCACGGGGGAACCGGGACCGTTTGATTTAATGAAAGGCACCAGCCGCATGGTGTTCCTGAATATCATGAATATGCACTTTGACCCGGATAGTGGAACCTTTGTGGATAAAGCGAATTATTCCGGCGGGCAGGTAACCCGGAACGATTCAATCTCCACGATAAATGCCGGTTACATTTTAGTCGATCTGGCAAAGTTTGTTGATTTTTTTGCCGGTACTCCTCTGGAAAGCGATGCCCGGAATGCCCTGGTAGCGCAGAGTAATTTCCTGATAAACAAATTACGGGATACAGATGGGACCTATTTTAACGGCTATGATTTTCACTCGGGTGTTTTTGCAACTACCAAATCGGTTGCGGCTCAGGCAGCGGTAGTACGGGGATTGTATGCCAGTTATCAGGCAACCGGGGATACCACTTATTTAAATGCTGCGAATGATGCTTACGAAGTTCTGATTGAACGATACTATGTGAAACAGTTGCATGCCTTCCGCACCGAATTGGACGAAAATATTGCCCGATATACGCCTTTCAATTTTGCTGTAATTGCCGGTGCACTGCGTGAGGCAGCACTGGTGGGTGAATACACCGAGGCTCCCGCTATTTACACCCGATTCTTTAAAACGATTGGTAATCAAATGCAACTGGCCGAAGGCGCCAATACGGGTGAAACGGGTAATGACTCCGATGGGGATGGTATCCCGTTTATCCCGGAACAACCGGATAACCTACCGCCGGTTTTTGCCTCATATGGTGAGCTGGATTTGAGCGTAACGGGAATCGAAACGCGTTCTGGAGAAGCCGTTCAGGGATTTCAACTGGCACAAAATTATCCCAATCCGTTTAATCCCAGCACGACAATTGAATTCGATATTGCCCGCGCCTGGGATTATCGCCTGACGGTTTACAACCCATTGGGAGAAGCCGTCAAGACCCTGGTTGACGAGTTCCTGGAACCCGGTAAATACCGGGTGGTCTTTGATGCCTCTCAATTACCTACCGGCATTTATTTTTATGAATTGCAAGGTGAGGCGTTTCGTGCGGTGCGAAAGTTGGTGTTCATCAAATAATTTTTAAAAATAATCTGATTTGTTCCTGAACGGGCGGTTTTATTTTGCCGCCCGTTTTGTTTTTGGTAACAATGCTAATTTCTTGCTGTATTTAGCATAAAATAAAGAATTTCATAATTTCTCCAACTCTCACGTCTATTTTATTGAAATGTTAACCATTGTTTTCTATTTTTAAACAACATTTGGGAGGAACAAATCATGAAACGCGTCCTTTTTGGGGTCTTAATGTTGACCCTGGTTGCCTCAGCCAATGAATTCCGGCTGGCGTCCATGGGAAAGGCGTATTTTGTGTTCCCCGATGCCGAAACCGATATGTGGCTGAATCCCGCCTACCTGGCCTATCAGCAGCAATCGGTATTTCATCTGGCCACCAGTTTTCAACGCTATGAAAAACAACCCTACTCCGGAATCCGTGCAATGAATTACACCGCCGCTACGCTGCCCGATGAAGTAGCCTATTACGATCAGTGGTACCAGATGCAGGCCCGAAGTATTACCGTGCATCAGTGGGGCACGCTGGCGGTTCGCCTGCGGTACGATCGGGTGACGGCCCCTGAGCGTCGCCGGTACAATGGGGATATTGTCGCAGCATCGATTTATCCCCCGCCCGTTCTTTATACCGGGAATTCGCTGATTACGGAGCAATGGGTGCCGGAAGTGGCGCTGTCCCGAAAAATCGGCCCGGATGTGTACGTCGGGGTGCGCTTGGTTCCTCTGGCGAACGTGCTGGTGCCCAATTTTTATGATTTGGTACCCTTTGGGTATTCCGATACGGACATCATTCAGGCTTCGCGGTACCAGCTGGCGCAGGCGGGATTGGTTACACAATTGTCCCCACGGGTGCGGCTGGGGTTTTCCATGTTGTGGGAGCACTACCGCTGGTCTGTGCCTGCGCTGGGGAATGATAATTGGTTTTTTACCAATGTTGCGGTAAACCTGCTTACCGATGTACGCATTAAAACCCACGGAAATTTTCGCCTGTGGTTCCGGTTACAACATCCGCAATTACGGGCACCGGCCTTCCAGTGGTATGGAGTCATCCCAAATTACCTGCAGTACCAGGAGGTGAATCCCCTCACGGCCGTAAAAACGCTGGCCTTGAGTTACAGCCTCCAGTTGCCGGCACTGGATTTTAATGTGGCGCTGGTGAATGACTGGGGAACCGTGCAGCAAAAGGTCGTTACCATTGATAACACCTATATTGAAGGTGAAATCTACAAAACTTACACCCCCCTGGAGGTTGTCAACAGTTACCTTACCCTGGGGCTCCGCCTGCAGGTGCATTCGGCCCTGGCGGTGCAAAGTGGATTTGTGCTGGGTGGCAAAGGGTATGAACGCAATGGACCATTTAGTTCTGCCCGGACCCGGAGCCTGACCCGCGTGCCTACCATTGGCTTTTCCTGGAAACCGTCTGCCACCTGGGAGGTAAATGTGAACATGCTTCCGGAAGCCGGCAGCAATATTGTGTCCAGCAGCCTGAACGGCCAAAATTTTTATCAACTGGCGGTGCGGTATTATCCGGGGGCGTTTAAATAAAGCTTTTTGAGGGAAGTAATTCGGGTGAGAAAACCATTCCGGTGGGAGAAGACCCCACCGGATTTTTTTACTGTGCTGCTTTTATGAATTCGGCATTGATTTCAATGGTTACCGTGCGTCCCACCAACAGACCGCCGTTGTCCATGGTTTTACTCCAGCGGATATTGTAGTCGAAACGATCCACTTTGGTTTTGCCTTCTACCCCAATGCGTTGGTTGCCCCAGGGGTCGGTTACCGGGCCATTGAGTTCAAAAGGCATGCGAATTTCCCGCGTAACACCCCGCATGGTTAAATCGCCAATAACCTCGTACCCGTCCTCCGTCTTTTCGAACCGTTTGCTGACGAAACGAATTTCCGGGTACCTGGCAGCATCAAAAAAGTCGGGACTTCGTAAATGGTCGTCGCGTTTTTTGTTGTCCGTATCGATGCTGGCCGTTTTAATCACTGCTTCCACATACCATTGGGAAATATCGGTGGGATGGTACTTAAACGTGGCATCAAATTCATTGAATTTACCGCGTACTTTGGATACCACCATGTGGCTAACTTTGAACCCGATGGTGGAATGGGCGCGGTCGATTTTATACATATCCTGCGCGGGCAGGCTACTAAAGCCCAAAAACAGGGCAAGCATTCCGATTACTGTAATACGCTTCATAGGACCTCCTCTTTTGATGGTGTTGAATCCAACAATACTGAATTTCTTTTAAAATGTTGCAGAAATA
>WGBF01000535.1 GCA_015494485.1 bacterium
ATCGATGTTAATATGGCGGTTATCCCGCGTGGCAATGGAGGCACCCAGAAAACCGACCCACAACACCAGATGGCGCAGAAAAATGTCCCCCCACAGGAAGCCTTTCCCCCAGAAATTGCGCAACACCACCTGGAGGAAAGCAAAAACAACCATAAACAAAAGAATCACCACAATGAGGATGCTTTCCACCCGAAACAGGGAACGCTCAATTGTTCGCAGCAGGGTTTTCATAGGGCGTCTACTGGGTCTCCGTGCTCGCACGAAATTCCTGCACCATCGCTTCAACCCGCTCCAGCAACTCCGATGAGTACAATTTGCCTACCAGACTCCGCCGGGCGGCTTTGCCCGCTTCTTCAAACGGGGCCAGTTCGGCAGCCGGAATCTTAATCAACTGAACGCCATTTTTCAGAATGGTCTCTGTTGCAACCTGATTGTCCTGACGGCTCAGGGTAATCAGCCGGTGCATGTATTCCCGGCTTTTTTCCAGCAAAATGTTCTGGTATTCCGGCGGCAGTTTGTTAAACATCCGTTCGGAAATCAGTACCGCGCCGGTGGCATCCGCCAGGGGGACATCAATCATGTATTTAACGCGCGTGTTCCATTGCAGGGACAAACAGGCCAGCGGTGAGGCGTAAACGGCCTCCACCAGTCCCGCCTGCAAAGAGGTGCGCACATCGGTAACGGATAGCGGAATGGCATTTACCCCCAGCGCCTTAAAGGTTGCTTCGGCAATGGGGTCGCCTTCCCACATCCACATCTTGATGTGATGCAGGTCTTCCAGGCGATGAATAGGCTTTTTGGAGTACACGTACACAAATCCCACTTCCGTCCAGCCCAGGAGGACAAACTTTTTTTTGCGGAATTTTTGCGAAAATTCGTCAAACAGTTTGTCGGTCACGTAATCCACTTCTTCGTAATTTTTGAACAGCATGGGGGCATCCAGAATGCGAACTTCCGGCAGAATTTCCCCCAGTCCCACACCGGTGAATCCGGCGCTGTGCAATTGCCCCAGACGAATTTTCCGCAGCACATCTTTTTCATCCCCCTGAATCCCACCGGGGTAAATTTTAAACCGCACCGCACCGTTGGTGGCCTTGCGAATCTCGGCATCCAGTTCCCGCATGACCTTCATCCAGGTGGAACGTTCCGGGGCAAGGGTGGCAAATTTGATGACGTATTTTTTCTGGGCAAATACGCTGCTAAAAAGGACAAGCGCAATCAGGATACTATTCAGAAACCGCACACCCGCCTCCTCTTGTTGTAGTTTTCATGCAAAGAAATTAAGGCATGGAAGGGAAAATCGAAAATTGAAACTAATTTTTACCCTGACCGGCGACGAATGCGGTAAACGCCAATATCTACCTTCCCATGGGAAAGGGGTACCGTTTCCGTGGTATAATGGTACACAAACCCTTCATTTTGAAGCATATCGAAAAATGCACGGGCAACGGTGCGATTGGGTTCACTGAGCAAAATTTTGCCGCCCGGTGCCAGCAGGGTTTGAAACGTGCGAATCAGCGGAGCAAACAGGCGTTCCTCGTAGGCCACATCCGCCGCAATAATGAGCGGAAATTGCACATCCTCCGGCGGCGTGCGCCAATCCAGCACGCGGGTAGCTACCGGAGTGTGGAAATTTACCATCCAGTTCAGTTCCGCCAATCGAAGCGCATCTTCCTTCAGGTCAGAAAATACCACTTCCCCCCCCTGTTTTCCGGCCGCGATTCCGGCAAGTCCCAGCCCGCAGCCCAATTCCAGCACCGGTACATCCCGCAGTTGCATTTCCCGCAAAATGTATTGTGCCAGCGCAATGGCGGAAGGCCACAATTCCGACCAGTAGGGAATGTCATCGGGAGACGGCACCAATTGGGCAGCGGCATCATCCAGCAACTGGTCAATATTGGCGACTTTAAAAATGGTAAACGTTTCCCCGCCCACCGTAACGAAAACTTCTTCCAGGCCGTACAGGCGATTCAGATATTGGTACAGTGCATCAAAACGTTCGCTAATTTCGGGAAAAGAGGGCCAGTTTATTTCCATCGGTCACCACATTTATTGTTAAGTTGAGGTCTTCCTGCAACCATTCGTTCAACACCGATTGTACATCCTCTATCGGCGTAATGCCCATGTTGTTTACCGTTTCCGGCGTTAGTCGGGACTTCATGCCAAAGAATTGGGTATCATCAATCAACCGCAATAAACGGATTGGTTTGTGGATATACATGGTGTATTCCTGCCGCGAAATATTGAGCAACTCCTGCCGCCGGGGTGATACCAGCGGTTCGTAAAATCGGGGAATGGAGGCGGGCGGCCCAATGCCATTGCGGCATTCACTGAGGAACAGCAGCCGCCCACCTGGCTTTAACGCAGCACGGGAGAGTTCCAGCGCCCGCTGGGAGATGTACAGAGATTCGTCATGTGGATAACCGCCGGGGGAAACAATCAGCACATCCGCCGGATGGGCCTCTCCCACCATCCATTCATCCGCCTGTCGGAATGCTTCCCCCATCACCCGCTGCGGGTCTCCCCCGGCTGCCCACAGCAACCGGTTGTGAAAGGTAATAACCCCCAGCGCCCACACGGAGAGGTTGCGGGTAATCATGGTGAACGCTTCCACCATATCCG
>WGBF01000536.1 GCA_015494485.1 bacterium
TGGATAATAATCAGATTGATACGATTTACATTGGATTTTCCCATTCGACCAATGGCCTGGATTGGATACCGTTTGACGGGAATCCCGTTTTCGGAACCTATTTTCCGCTGTATTCTTCGGAAGAAATTCGGGGGCCCTGGGCTCCGGATGTGGTGTATTTGCCCCAACGGAATCTGTATGTAATGATGTACGAAACCGCCCATGGATTTGGCCTTGCGTATTCCACCAACAACGCCCTACCATCACCCACTCCGGAAGATAGCCGCCTGCACCTTTTCCCCAACCCGGCTACCCGCTGGGTTATTTTGAATGCAGTTCCGCCGGGAGCTGGATATCGGATTTTCAATATCCGGGGGCAATTGGTGGCTCAAGGGACGGTGCCACCATTGGGTAGGGTAAACATTTCTCACCTCACGGCCGGTATTTACTGGATTGTTGTGGATAATAACACGGGACAGTTCGTAAAATATTAGGATAACAACAGGAGAAACGCAGTCAGGCTTCACGTTCTCCAGGAACCCCTGAAGCGGCATAAAAGAAACCGGGAGAATCATCCGGTATATCGTTCAAATAAAGATTAAACCGGTTTTTGGGTCAGAAATTCACCAAACATTCAAAAATAATTTTTAATACAAACGGGATCATGATATTGTATCAAATTGCAAATATTTTCTTCTTTGTGTTTCACACAGGGCTCATTCTTTTTAATCTGCTGGGATGGATTTGGCCGGTAACCCGAAAATGGAATCTGCTGACGCTGAGCTTAACGGGTATTTCCTGGTTTGGATTGGGGATCTGGTACGGGTGGGGATATTGCCCTTCCACCGAATGGCACTGGGAAGTGCGGTTAAAACTGGGCTACCGGGATATGCCGTATTCCTACATTAAATTTTTGGTGGATAAACTCACCGGTCTGGATGTGAATGCCCAGCTTGTGGATATAATGACAGTTATTGGTTATTTTTTAGCATTAATCGCTTCGCTGGGAACAAACTGGTACACGTGGAAGCGGCAAAAGGCCTGATCAGGTTCCGTATTTTTCCCGAATCATTTCCAGAACCCGGTGTGCCCGCCGGTGCCGTGTGGTTTCTTTTTTGGCGTCGGCAACGTAGTGCACATATTCCCGGCGGTGCGAAGAAGAGAGCCGGTAAAATAATTCTTTTACGTCAGGATGTTGCTCTAAGACGGTTGCCAGTTCTCCGGGAATAATTTCCATGTCACCGGGTTTTTGATTGGCCATGTTGTCCTCCGTTCAGTCGATGAATTTTAACATAATCAAAATATTTCGGGAAAATCGAGAGTTATTTTTAAAATGAAATTTTTTAGGTAAATGGCTGATTGAGAATAGCGCCATCGCTTTTCATGTCGGGAAGTTTCCGTTAAAAAGGTGCAGGACGTTTTTCAGCAGAACCCATCCTACTCTCCAATTGGGAAAGGTGTTCAAATAAATCACAAAATACCGTGGGTTTAAACAATGAGGTCTCACCATGAAACGTCAAACCTTTTTAGTTTCGATCTTATTTTTGACTTTGGGTATGGCTGTTACCGTTCAGGGCCAGCCCGCCACTTCAGAAAATACCCGTCTCTGGCTGCGGGTGGGTTTCGGGGTCAGTTCCATTCGTGGAACCAGTGGCGTGGAAGCCGATATTCTGGGCACAATTGTTATGCCGCAGCGCTGGACCATTTCCATGGGAATCGGAAGCGTTGGCGAAATACTGGGTTTTGGTGGTGGTGGATATCACCTGTTAATTGGGCGGTTTTTCCCGCTGGGTAAAGGCATTGCCTTTATTGCAGAAGGAGGTCCCGGGTATTTTGAATTTGAAGACCCGGGGAGCGGGTCCAGCTCCGGATATTCAAAACGATATTCAGCATTTGGCCTTTCGGTACAAGGCCACTTTATTGCTCATCTCAACATTGTGGGGGTGGAAGGATCCATCTGGGCAAATCTGAACAATACCGCTTCCTTTATTGCACTGACTGTGGCCATTGCTGCCGGTAAAATGAAGTAACACATGGGGTTTTCTGCAGGTGATCGCCCATCAAAGTGCTTGCCTGACCTGAGTGTGCGTGTTAAGTTAGGCTCATCCGGAACAATTAAACGCTGAACAAATGGATTGATTCTATGGGTATACGGAAAACGGAAGCAAAATTTTCCCGCAAACTCATCGAGCGGTTGTACAAGGCCTACAATGTGGTGGTATTAACCGGCGCTGGTATTAGCGCTGCCAGTGGTGTACCTACCTTCCGCGGTAAAGATGGCCTGTGGAATAAATTTAATCCCGAAGAACTGGCCAATGTGGATGCCTTTCTGAAAAATCCTGAGCTGGTGTGGGAGTGGTATCAATGGCGGCGTAATCTGATTAAAAACGTAAAGCCCAATCTGGGGCATTATGCGCTGGTGGATCTGGAAGGGTTTTACAACGAATTCACCTTAATTACTCAGAACGTGGACAATCTTCACCAACTGGCCGGTTCCCGGAACGTGATTGAACTGCATGGCAACATCATGCGCAACAAATGCCACAGTTGTGGACGGTTGTATGAGGAAGAAGTTGAATTTAAAAACGGAGAATTACCCACCTGTCCCCATT
>WGBF01000537.1 GCA_015494485.1 bacterium
GCAATTCCGGGGGAATGCGGATGGTAACGGAATACGGCCCGCTTTGCACCGCGGTACTGTCCGTAAAGCGCTGATTAATAGCCGCCACGATGCGCTGGGTGGTGGTCAGGTCTTTTTCTTTTACCGAAAGTGCAATGGTGCTGTCCAGTTGAAAATGCCCGCCCAAGCCCACTTTCATCACCGCGCCACCGGGAATTTTACCCACCAGGGTGTGATTTTGCCGTACACCTCCGCCACCGGTGGTTTGGATGGAAAATCCACCCACGGTGATGGGTCCCTGCGCCATGGCCACCAGATTGCCGGCGGCATCCACCAGCGGGGTCATCAGCAAAACGCCGCCTTCCAGGCTTTTGGCGTCTCCCATGGAAGAGATAGTCACTGTAAAACGGTCGCCTTTTTGCGCAAACGCGGGTACTTCGGCGGTCACCATTACCGCTGCCACATTGCGCAACCGAAGTTGTCGCTGGTTAATGCTGCTTACATTAATACCGAAACGCTGGAGCATGTTCACCACCGATTGGGTGGTAAACCGGGTGCGCCGGGTATCGCCGGTTCCGTTCAGGCCGGTAACCAGTCCATAGCCAACATACTGGCGGACGTCCATTCCCTGAACGGAGGTTAAATCCTTGATGCGAACCTGCGCAAACACAAACGTGGTTGCAAGCAGGATGAGTGTTGTAACGTAAAATAATCGTTTCATGGCATTTCCTTGCTGCTTAGAAAATCCACTGGAGCAATCGGGTTAAAATGCCTGCCCGCTGACCGCGGGACACTTCGCCCTTGCCCTTGTACACAATATGGGCGTCGTAAATGTTGTAGGAATAAACGGTATTGTCCGCCTGAATATCCTGCGGACGAACGGCCCCTTTCAAAATGTACACTTCTTTTTCATTGTTGATTTCGATGACCCGACTGCCTTCAATGAGAAAATCACCGGCTTCATTCCGCCCCACTATCCGGGCGGCAATTTTGGCCCGCAGTACTCCCCGTTTGGTGGTGCGGCCGTAGCCTCTAAAATCGTTCTGCAGGCGTCCGGAAACATTTAATCCCGGAAATGCCTGCAACACACCGGCACCCCCATCGACGCCAATGGCATGGGTGGACTGTTTCCGGGTATCGGTGCGGGCATCATTGTCGGCTTCGGAAAATTCCATGACCAGGACGGTAATTCCCTGTCCCACTTTATTGGATTTGACATCCGTAAACAGGCTAACATCCACGCCTTTTTCCTGAGCAAAGAGGTGTATAATTCCGGCTAAAAGCATTAAGGGAATGAAAATGGGTAACCGTTTCATGGTATAATCTCCCCCGTTAAGGATTGTATTACAGCAGTGTGGTCGCCTGTTACTGTTGCCTGCAGGCGTTTCCGCGTATCCGGTAAAATAAACCAAATCGTTTCGCCGTAGCCGGCATCGCGCAGGGCTTTGGCAATCAGTTTAATTTCAATCACACCCCGGCGGAAAATGAGCGTTGCGTTTTCGCCCCGGCGAATGAGTAGCGACTGGCGTACGTCCTGGGCTGTCAGGATTTTCCCTGCCGGTAAATTGCGCCGGGCAAACAGCGGTTGAGACGGTTTGGTGGAAATGGGCTCGCCGTTTAAAAATGTGGTTTCCTTTTGTACTTCCGTTAACACGCCGGGTGGAATGGGATTTCCGCGAGGTACATCGGCAGTTAAAACAACCACGGGTTGAAAGGTGCGAATGCGGGCACTCAGGGTGCGCCGACGGATTAGCCGGCCGTTGGCGTATGCCTGAAAGTGAAACACCACGTTTCCACGAAGGGTGCCGGATTTTGCCACAGAAACCGCAATGGAATCCACATTTTGCTCCACAGTCCAGTCCGTGAGGGGTGAAATGAATTCCAGTTGGTACTGAATCCCCGTTCCGGCAAACGCCTGTTGAACAAACGTTTCCAGTTGATGGCGCAATTGGTGTGCGGAGATGGTTCTGGTAAAGCGACTGGCAGCCAGAGCAGAAGTTGCCACCAGAAGAAGTCCTACCGCGAGCCACTGTAAATTACGGGATTTCATGCTGAACTACCGGTTTATTTCAACCGATTTTCAACCTCATACATGTTTTCAGCGGTTTTAATGGCTTTGGCGTTAATTTCGTACGCCCGTTGGGCTTCAATCATGCGCACCATTTCTTCCACCACGTCCACGTTGGATGTTTCCAGAAATCCCTGATGCAGGACGCCCAAACCCTGCTCCCCGGGGGTGCCGTTAAACGGTTGCCCGGAGGCGACCGTTTCTTTGTACAGGTTTTGTCCCATGGATTCCAGTCCGGCCGGGTTCACAAAACGAGCCAGTTCCAGTTGACCCACCGGGATGGGTTCCTTGTCGCCGTACACCAGCACTTCCACCGTCCCGTCCGGTCGGATAGTGATTTCCTGGGCATCTTCGGGAATGGTGAGTTCCGGTTCGATAATGTAGCCCTGGGAGGTTACCAGGGTACCATCGGCGGAGAGTTTAAACCCGCCGTCCCGGGTGTAGGCTTGTTGCCCATCCGGCAATCGTACCACAAAAAACCCGTCCCCCTGAATGGCCACATCCAGCGGATTTCCCGTTTCGGTAATTAAGCCCTGTTGAAAACTGCGCTGGGTGGCAGCCGCCTGCACACCATTCCCCAGTTCCAACCCAGTGGGGCGACTGGTAGCATTGGCAGTGGATTCCCCGGGTTTTTTCAGTTGGTCATAAAACAAGTCCTGAAATTCCAGGTCGGTCTTTTTAAACCCGGTGGTATTTACATTGGCCAGATTGTTGGCGATGACGTCAATATACAGTTTTTGAGCATTCATGCCGGATGCTGCAATGCGCAATACTTTATCCATCGATTAACCCTCCTGTTGGTTATCTGCGGCCAGCGCGGTTAAACAACTGACCAAGGGACTCATCCTGAGCCTTTGCGGATTTTTGAGCCAGTTCGAAATTGCGGTTGATATCAATTAAAGCAATCATTTCCGATAAGGGATTTACATTGCTGGTTTCAAGATGACCCGGTTGAACGAGTATCTCAGATGGATCCAGTTCCCGGTAATAGCTATTTGCGGCAGTGAACAGGGAATTGTTTAACGGCTGCAATGTTTCCGGGTTATTGAATACCGCAATTCGTAACGTGCCCACCACTTTCCCGTTTACCAGAATTTCGCCGGATTGATTAATGGCCACCTCTTCACCGTTGGTAATTTGAATGACCCCCTGAGAGGTTAACACCGGCCAGCCGTTCTGGCTTACCAATTCCCCCTGTTCATTCAGGGTAAAATTGCCGTTTCGGGTAAACACTTCTCCTTCCGGCCCCTGAAGCACAAAAAAACCGTCTCCCTGAATGGCCACATCCAGCGGATTTCCGGTTTTCTTTAATGTTCCGCTTGAGAAATCAATGGTGGTTGTGCCAGGAACGCGATTTTCATCGGTTGTTTCATCCAGCATGGCATCCAGCATTTTGGTGAACGAGATTTGGGTGCGTTTAAAACCGAGGGTATTGGCGTTGGCGAGGTTATTTGCCGCCACTTCAAGACGGCGTTGCTGAGCCAGCATCCCTGCCTTACTAACAAACAATCCTTTGAGCATCCTACTCTTCCTTATAGGTTTATGTGAGTCCGAACCTTCGAATCAATCCATTGATTCTTTATAAGCAACTGGCCGATAAGGCCGCCAAATAAATCCAATAGCACAATTTCTTTTCGGCTAAATACCTGGGGTTCATACGAGCCACAAATGATAACCCCGGTTAAAAAGCCGTTCATTATTATCGGAACGCCACCGAGCGAGTTAACCTCTTTTTTTTGAATTGCTTTTTTCACGTCATGAAGCGGAGAGGAATACCATAGCGGCCGGTGTAACGTGGCAATGCGTCGAACGTTTCCTTTGCCACTAAGAAAATTAATTATTTCCATCATGGAATTGGGTGAACCGAAGTTGTACCGTAATAAAAGGGTATGGTTTTCATAATCAAATTCGTACACCGAAAGCAAATCAATCGGGAACACGGAGCGCAAAATGGCTGGAATGCGCTCATAAACGGCATCAAAATAATCATGTTTCTTCTGAATGAGACGGTGAAGCTCCATAATGGCAGAAAATACATGTTGACGATTATAGGCCATTATTCGTCCGTTCGTGTTTGTTTTAACTTTTGGACAAAGGCATCCGCTTCTTCCATTCGCAAATCTACAAATTGAATGAGATCCTTGACCTGTAAGGATTTTAGTGACGGATACGTGTCCGTAATATGATGCCACAATTCGGTGTTTTCGATGGAGATGGTTACCGGGGTTACTTCCAGGGTGTTCCCCCATAACCGGGCGAATTCGTTGGCAATATGTATGAAGGTATTAATGGGATTGGTAGTGATGGTTTCTTCGTCCAGATTATGGTGGTTTAAAATAACATCTTTCAGGGTATCCGGTAAGTTCCACTTTTCCGCAATCCAGTATCCCGCTTCGGTATGGGTAAAATTCAAATGGCTTACTTCTGCCGTCAGGAGGTCCAATTGGTGTTCATGGGCAATGGCAAAAATGTGGCGGTAATGCTCCGGGAAATATAATTGAATAACCAGACGGCCAATGTCGTGCAAAAGTCCTGCGGTGTAAACGGTACGTTTTTGGGGTAAAGTGGCTAAGGATGCCAGGGCATATCCCAGCCGTGCTGTGCCAATGCTGTGTTGCCAGAAAAGCTGATAGTCAAAAAAATCATTTTCGTGGATATTGTAAAAGATGCTGTAAACGCTGTCCGCAAATACGATGGTTTGAATTTCGTCCAATCCCAGTATCACCAGTGCTTGATGAAGGTCGTCAATGCTGTTGGGCAGACCGTAGAAGCCGCTGTTGACAATTTTTAACATCTGTGCCACAAGGGGTGGATCTTCCTGAATAATCTGGGCAATGCGCTTGAATTCCACATCGGGTTCATCCAGATAGGACATGAGTTGCACGATTACATGGGGAAGGGTAGGAAGATCGGTAATGGTTTCCAGTTCTTTGCGAATATCCAGTTGTTCATTTACGGAAGAATTCATTCTTTTTTAATCTCCATTTCTTTTTCCAGGATTTTGATGATGTTAAAGAAAAGATGCTGGTACGCTTGCTGTTGGAGTCGGGCATATTCCGGCGCGGATATTTGCAGGTCCGGGTGGTTTTTATCCAAACCGGTAAATTGAACCCCGCCTTTTTTGGCAGCAACGCCTTCCACTTCCCGAATGGTTTGCCATTTCCGTTCTTTCCGATTGTAAAGCAAAATTTCTGCTTTAACGGTGACTTCATTTTTGGGAAGGTAAGCAACAGCCGGAATATGCTTTCCCGCGGTTGTCTGTTGTGTTTCGGTTAAAAACCGTCCGGTTAAAATAAATTGGACTGAGGAATCGCCCAGTTGGTGCAGGGTGTTTAAATCAGCAACCATGGGTTGGGAGGAAAGAGGTATTACATTAAAACTACCGCTGGTAATAAGCGTTCGCTGTAACTGCTGGTTCAGGTACGCCGGGTCTGGACTCAAATTTTCGGAAAGAAAGGGAACAAAGCCCAACGGTTGGACTTCGGTGGCTATTTTACGGCTTCCACCGCAATGGAGGAACGTGGCAATAAGAATGAACAGTACCGTAACGAACAAAAACCGCTGTGTCATTTGGGATCTCCTTCCAGATTGACAACAAAAGCGTAAATTTCCGCAACGACCTGATACACCACCGGTGGAACGGGCTCCCCAACGGGCAGTTGCACCAAAAAATCCACCAGGGTTTTGTTTTGTACCAACGGAAGCTGATGTTCCCTGGCCAATTGAATAATTTTCCGGGCGATTTCTCCCCGTCCGGTTGCCACGATGCGGGGAGCGGGATCATCCCCGGGATGATACGCCAGCGCCACAGCCTTTTGGTGTTTCGTTTCCATTTTCGATGCATGCGTTCCGTTCAGATAAAGTATTATCGGCAGGAACTGAAAAACTAAAAACAGGAATTCGCGCACATTCAGGAATTAAAATAACGGTGAAGCTGCTGCTCCAGTAATCTGGGGGATACCGGTTTAAACATTACGGACGTGATGTAGGGATTAAAATCGGCTAAAAATTCCCCCTTTAACTCGCGGCTGGTGAGTAACAGGATGACCGGGATGGGGTTGTTGGGGGTTGCAAACAAGCCTGTCAGGATTTGCCGGATGGTGACCTTGGCGCTGGGATGTCCATCCAGGAGCACCACTGCCGGGCGATTCCTGGACGTCCACGTTTGTTTTTTGGCGCTTGTAATGCTCAGGCTTATGACATCGTCAAAGCCCAGATTGCGTAACATAGTGGTGAGATTGTTGCGTGTTGTGACCGAGTCGCTGATAATCAGGATGATGGAAGCCCCCAATCCGTTCCATTACGGGTGTTGATACACAATGGCTTTGTTTAATAAAATCAATTTAAATGCCTGAGAAATGCCATGAAGAGATTCCGAATGACCGATAAACAAATATCCCTGGGGATGAAGCATGGAATAGAAATTCTGCAGCGTTTTTTTCTTGGATTCCTGGTCGAAATAAATTAACACATTTCGGCAAAAAATAATGGAAAATTTCCCCAATTTGTTCATTTGCTCCGCATCGGAAATATTGCCTTTGTAAAATTTTACCATGCTGCGGATGCGATCGTCAATCTGAAATCCTGTACCCGCTGGTTTAAAAAATTCATTTAAATATTCTTCCGGAACATTTCGGATGGAAAATTTGGAAAAGCGCCCCTGAACCGCTTGTTGCAGCACTTCCCGGTTAATATCCACACCAATCA
>WGBF01000538.1 GCA_015494485.1 bacterium
AAGCGCGCTCATTCGGGCCTATCTGGGAAACGCGCATTTTCGCTTAAAACAATTCCAAAAGGCATATCAGTATTTAAAACCCGTAGCAGAACACACAACATCACTTCTGGGGGATTGGGTACCATTCTATCTGGCGGAAAGCTGCAAAGCACTGCAAAAACCGGAGGAGGCGGTGGAGTGGTACTGGCGCGTACTGGCGGTGAATCCCGCCAATGCCCAGGCACTGAATAACCTGGGTACGGTGCTGATTGAAATGGGTTCCCCGGACGAAGCCCGGACTGTATTCCGGAAGCTGGTGGAGCGGCATCCCAATGTGGCAGAATATTGGTTCAATTATGGGAATGCCTGCCGTTACGCAGGGGATTTGCAGGAAGCGGTTCGATTGTACCGGGAAGCGCTCCGGCGGAAGGAAGCATTTTTTGAGGCCCATTACAATTTAACCAAAGTGCTTTCGGACCTGGGGAATTTTGAACAATCTGCTAACCATTTTGCCCGCGCGCTGGAGATAAATCCCAATCTGAAAGAAGCGTGGATCAATTATCTGTACGTTCTCCAGGAAATGGGTAAGGTGGAAGAAGCTCTACGGGTAGCGGAAAAAGCCCTGGCCCGTTTCCCGGAAAATGTTACCCTTCGGTGGAACCGCGGGGTATTTTTGTTATTGTTGGGCCGATATCGGGAGGCTTGGCCGGATTACGAATTGCGCCTCCGGATGGGGCAAACGCGGGTGGAGGAATTGCCGTATCCCCGGTGGGAAGGACAACCCATTCCCGATAAAACCCTGCTCATCCACAATGACCAGGGATTGGGTGATGCCATTCAATTTTTCCGTTTTCTTCCACGAATCCGTTCCCGGGCAGGGCGCCTTGTGGTGCAGGTCCCGGCACCGTTGGTTCGCCTGTTTGCATTTCAACAGGTTGCCGATGGGGTTCTTCCGACGGTCCCTGAGGATGAAAATATCCATTACCAAATTCCCATCGGAAGCTTGCCGGGACTTCTGAATGTGGATGTAGATGACGTGGCCGTGCCGGTCCCATATTTACAGGTTGATATCCAATGGGAAAAACCGTTTCACCAATTGTTCCAACGGTATCCGGGATTAAAAGTCGGCATTGTGTGGCGGGGAAATCCCAAACATACCCGGGACCCGGACCGTTCCTGTGAGCTTGCTGCATTTGAACCCCTGCTCCAGTTGCCCAATGTGCACGTGTTCAGTTTGCAAAAGGGAGCCGGCGAGGGGGATTTGTTTAGTGTCCCGTTTGGGCATCGGATTGTGCCCCTGGGACCCCGATTGGCGGATATGGCGGATACCGCAGCAGCAATTCAACAGCTTGACCTGGTAATTACTGTGGACACGTCGGTAGCCCACCTGGCCGCCGCATTGGGGAAACCCACCTGGATTCTGGTACAATATGCCCCCGATTGGCGGTGGATGCTCCACCGTTCGGATAGCCCCTGGTATCCTACCGTGCGGTTATTCCGGCAACATCGCTGGCGGGATTGGCAGAGTGTGCTGGATACTGTGGCGGAAGAAATTCGAAAAATGGTTTAAAACTTGAAAGACGGGGCTAATCCGATTGTCTAACTAATATTCAATACAACAATAATCTTAACGAACCGGATGAACAGAAAGGGGGTACGTATGAGGTTGTGGCGAATAGTCGTTGAAGTAGTGGTAGAAATAGT
Source organism: bacterium (assembly GCA_015494485.1). GTDB lineage: Bacteria > Calditrichota > Calditrichia > RBG-13-44-9 > J042 > WGBF01. The sequence continues at coordinate 1,684 of WGBF01000538.1, forward strand.
TCGGCACTGGCAACAGCATTTCCGTATGCCGCGGTATTCCACGCTGGTCGGGGTGGGAGGCATCGTTCTGATAGTGGTGGTGCAACCACTTGCCGCTCAAAATCTGACCACCGGGGATTACCCGTTCCGCATTGGCATTAATTTTCCCTTTCGGGGACCGGAAACAGCCACCATTGCCCAATATTTACAATGGTTGAACGAAATCCCGGCAAATGGCATGCGCCAGATGACCTATGCCGATGTGTTATGGGGTTCGGTGGAACCGCAGGATAATCAATGGGATTTTGTGAAGAGCGATTCGGCCCTGTTCAATCCCTTTGGTATTTACCCCATTCCAACCCTGTATTTTATGGGCACGGGAGTCAACAGCACGGGGTTGCAATGTCCCTGGCGGGCATGTAGTGACCCGGGGTGCGGCTGGTTTGAGGCGCAGGATAGTGCCGATTCCCGGGATTATGTGCAAACGGTGGTTCAGCGCTACCAATCGGTTACCCATCATTGGGAAATTGCCAATGAAATGGATGGTCACACCCGGCGACCCACCGGAATGCCCGAAGCCGATTTTGCCCGCTTTCTGGTACTGAATCGGCAATGGATACAGGCAGTGGACCCGCAGGCAAAAATATTACTTCCGGGTTTGCTGGGAACCTATGGGTTGCCGTACGCAACGCCCATGCGCTGGTTGCGCAATCTCCTGGCGGCCGGGGGCGGCGAAGGGTTTGACATTATGAATTACCACGATTACAACGCCTGGTGGACCCTTCCGGCGCATTTTGATTCCGTCAAAGCCATTTTAACCAAATACGGGTATGGCGACAAGCCCATCTGGGTTACAGAATGCGGTGTGTCCAGCGACCCCACCAATTCCATTACGCCCACATATGTGAGCGAAACGCAACAGGCCGCGGACGTGTGGCGGCGTTCATCGGTATTATTTGCCAAAGGCGTGCAGACCTGGTTCTGGCACAGTTTTTACAGCAGTGGAGGACAATCGGAGTGGCGGGAGTTTGGCTTGTTGAACGCCAACGGCGAGAAGAAGAAAGCGTACTTTGCTTACCAATTGCTGCTGCAAAAAATCGAAGGCTTTGATGCGGCGGACTCCATTGTGTTTGGGGAAGTTACCGATGACAACACTACCGGCGGAGACGGGCAGTGGGTAGTGCGCTACCGCTGGAATGATGGTACCGTGCGCTGGGTGATGTGGAGTCCCACTCAGCAGCCGTACACATTAACCGTGCCGGCCAACATGCAGGTGAACATAACCCGTGTGGTGCCGGTTTCCCTCTCCGCGGACCGGGAAACGGCCCAGTTCGATTTGCAAACCATTGTCCCTGCCGATACGACCGTTTCCATTCCCTTAACGGACATCCCGGTATTGGTGGAAGTAGAACCCGTGACGGCCATTGAAACCCCGGATCCCATTCCCCAAACGGTGCGGCTGTTACCCAATTATCCCAATCCCTTTAATCCCGGAACAACCATTCCGTTTGAACTGGCGCAACCGGCCCGGGTGGAGCTGACCATCGTGAACAATGTTGGCGAAGTGGTGCGCCACCTGATTCAGGAAACTTTACCCTCCGGTACCCACCGTATTTGGTGGGATGGCCAGAACGATGCCGGGCGGCCGGTGCCTTCCGGAATGTACTTCAGCCAGTTGCGGGTGGGTGGAACCCTGCTGGTTCGGGCCATGTTATTAATGAAATAATAGTGATTCGGATAGGGGAGTATTCAAGCACCGCAGGCCACCTTTAAGCTTGCGGTGCTTTTTTATCATTATTTTTTCAGGAAAGTGTTCACGTTTACCGTTACGGTCACCACGCCCAAAAATTGAACCTCTTCCACATCATCCAGGGTGCTGGCAACGCGATTGCCGCCGTAGAGGGTATCGTCAAACAAATCGGGATAGGTGTATTTCAGGGAAGAAAATCCCCCGGCAACGTCCACCTGCCAGCCGTTCCCCATAAAGCCGGTGCCGGCGGTAATGGCGGTGCGCACGGTTCGCCGGTTCCACGGTGAAGTGCGGTATTGAATACCGGTGCGAAACGGCACCTTGTTAAAAAAGATATGTTCCAGCCCGGCTTTTACTGCCCAGCTATCCTGCAGCAGCGGCAAATAGGGCTGTCCGTTTCGGGTGGAGGCAGTGGCAGACCAGAAGGCATAATTAAAATCAATGTTCAAACGGGTCTGCAACTCCTGGCGTGCCCGGTATTCAAACCCGACTGTAATTTCCGCGGGAAAATCCAGATGAAGCGGTTCATTGGCGGGAAACAACTGGTACTGCATGGTGTAGGGGAATTGAACCACAGCCCCGGCAACGAAGTGGGGATTCACCCGAATCAGTGTGCCCAGCGAAAACACCACCGGGACATTTTGCAGGTTCCAGTCCTGGCGTTGATGGACATCGGTATATCCCCGTTTGTAAAAACTGATGGTGGAATCGTGACTCAGGTTTCCGCGCAAAAAGCCCAGCTGCAACCCCAGGGTAACCCATTTTACCGGACGCAGGGCCAGTCCTGCGGTGTAGCGCGTGATGGTTCCGGTGTGGGTGAGCTGATTTCGCGCCAGAAGGGTGTCCCCAAACACATTTTCCCGCACCTCTTCCACATAGCGGTAATTTAAATCCCGTTCCGTAAAGACACCGGCCGAAATGGCGGAAACCCAGCGAAACACCGTCTGACGGGGTTTCCAGGAAATGCCTCCCTGCCAGGTATTAAAATAATGGTTGTTGGCGGCATAAATGGATTTGTAGATGATATCATCAATGCGGTTGTACAGCGGGTAAGCCCGGGTTTCCTGCAATTTCCGCAGTGCCGGGTGCACCTGAATCAGCAAGCCGGACTGTTGCAGGCTGAGGGTAGCCGGATTCAGCAGTAAACTGGCGCTGCTTGTTAAACTGGCCACGCCGGCGCCACCCAGGCCCAGTGTGCGGGCATCGGTAAAGCGCCAGGCCGTTCCAATGGGAAAATCCAGATACGTTTGAGCGGTACTCAGGCTGCTTATCAATAGGACCAGTGCGAATGTTTTCAACAGATGCTTCATAGTAATCCTCAAGTTTGTATCCATTAAAAATGGTAGTTCATTTCCAGATAGTAAATGGTTTGCGGGGACTGAATCCAGTTCCCCTGAAAATATTTTCCACCCGACGGCGGAATTTCTTCGTTATTGGTATCCCGGGCATGGACGTTGGTTAGCGGAAATGGATAATCCCGCGTAAATTTTAACCGCAGGCTGATTTTGGGGCTGACCCGGGAGTAGGCGGAAATCCAGTAGCGCAGGGAGCCGCGGGTGGAGTTCATGACGATAAACTGGGTGTCTTCAAAATTCCAGAAAAAGCCCCGGTAGAAGCCAAGGAAGCCCCGGAGTTTCAGCCATTGATTAAAATTGTGGGTAAAGAAACCACCAAGCGCTTCACCCGGGGAAGCAATGTTGGCGCCACGGTTCACCGGGTCGTATTCAATGCCCGGTGTAATGGGGTAGTACAGCCGCGGCCGGGGCCGGAATTTTGTCAGGGCGTTCATGTACAGAATGCCCAGTTCATCGTAACGGGAAAGGCGCGCCCGCAGGGTGCCCCGGAATTCGAAATTCTCAAAATATTCTGTGGAAATGGTGTTCTGTACTTCGCGCCCCTGGTATTTTTGCCGCAGGGAAATCCGCAGCGGAAAGATGGGCCGAAATTCCAGTGTTCCCACCACCCGGAATTGGCTGGCGTCGTCTGCTTTGCGCTTCCAATTGTCGTATTCCAGGGTGAAAACCATCTTGCGGTTCAACTGGTAGCGGCTGTACAGATAAAACCCTTCTTCCGCCTGGGGCTGGGGATTGTTGGTGTACAATTGCCCGTACAGGGGATTTTGGAGATAAAAATAATCCTGAAAAATAGTCCGTTTGAACCGGCGGTAATTGGAAAAAGAGCGCTGGTACGGATTGTCGAAGGCCACATCGTAATTGCGGTACAGGGCCAGCACGTTAAAACTGTTATACTGGAAGTACAGAGAAGCCACCAGTGCTTTGGGGTTGGTGCCAAAGATGGGTGCACCGCCTTTTTTGTACAATTCCCCGTATTCAAACTGAATGGCGACGTTGCGGAAAACGGTCTGGAAATCAATGCCGTACACCCGCCGGAACGATTTGGCATTTTTCCACAACAGGTGTCCCCCGTCGGAAACCGGACCGCCGTAGGTAAATTTGATTTCGTTATCCACGATGTCAATCTGATTGGTATTGTCCGGATTGACGATGTCGGTAATGTCCGGGCGCAAATAACGGTCGTAAATGCTTTCGTAGTAGGTGACGCCCACCTGGGTGGCAAGCCATGGTTCGTACTGGTAGCGGAAGCCGTACAGCCATTCGCCCACCGCATCCCGCCAGGAGAGCCCCAGATTTTCCCGTAACTGGTCGCCGGGTGCGTACTGAAAACGCTGGTCCAGAACAATAAGCTGATTCACCGGGTACAACGGTTTCCCATTCTCATACACGGGAGTGCGGTTCAGAATGGCATCCCGCCGGTCGTAGCTGGTAAACAGGAACAGCACATGGTTGTTCAGGGCCAGTTCGGTAGCCAGCCCGGTTAATTTGTACTGACGGGTGCGGGAATTGTCGCCGGTGAGACCCAGGAACCGTTTGCGAAAACCAAATCCGGATTTCCGCGGCAAAAAGAAATCGGTGTTGTCCATCACCACTCCCTGGGCGAATGCCAGGGCGTAATTCCCCACGTATACTTTGCGAATCTGCAACGGACCCAGGTGCTGGTTCTCAATCCCGACGTACATTTTGAAGCGCGGTACGTGAAATCCCCCGCTGCCCACTTCCATAAACGGTTCGTACAGGGCATGCCAGTAGGAGATCCCCACCTTGTAATTCCGCCCCCAGGAACCAAACAGACGCATGTAGCTGTCGGGGTAATTGTTGTCGATGGATTCGGGGGGAATAATGGCTGTGGCTTCGGCTTCTTCGGTGAGAAAGGGCGTGTTGTGAATTCGCATCAGGTAGTGCCCGTGAAAGGCTTTGCTGACTTTGGGCGGCGTAAAGCTAATGAAATTGCGGGCATTTCGGTAACCGAAGTACGAAAGGTAATTGGCGCTGCGCAAATCGCGCCATCCGCTGATTTTCCCCACCTGTTCCCGGTAGCGGACGATAGCCGCAGCATCCACGGGGGAAACCCCCTGCAAATTCAACAATTCATCATACCGAATGGTGTTGATGTAATGCGGCTCCAGTGCCCGTTCAATCCAGGCGTCAATCAGGGCCTGGCTGGTGCCCTCGTTGCCCTCCCAGCGGTCCAGATAGTAGTACAGTTGTTGAATGCGCTCTTCCCGTTCGCTCACCGGCTGGTAGGGTTCAATGCGAACCAGGGGTTTAATGCGCACGAAAAGCTGCGGCGTCATCCCGGGAATTTGGGTAAGCTGGTACACGCTGGTAAAGGGACCCTGATATTCAATGTGGTAGTAAATGCGTTCGGCCAGCTCCTGCGGAATGGGTAATTTGGCAATTTCCTCATAGCTGGCATTGTTTAAATCCAGCGGATGTTCCGGGGAATAGGGGGAGGCAGGTGTCTGACTGCGGACGTTTCCCAAGAGTAACATCATGAAGAGCAGGGTGCCGACCGCAAAATGTTTGACAAATTGGCTCATTGCGTTTTCCATACAATTATATTCAGCATGTGGCTTGTTCCCAGTTCACTGTGGGTAATAAGGGCATAATCCAGTTGAAAATAGCGGTAATGAATGCCAAAACCGGCAGTAAAGCGATTGGGATTCCGGGTTGCCCCCAGGCGAATTTTCAAAAAGGATGTGGGGGAAAATTCGCCGCCGGCCCACATCTGGGTGACGTCGCTACCAATCTGGCGGTTGAGGTCCAGGCTGGTGACAACCCCTTCATACGGTTCGTACGCAATGCCGGCCACAATCCGCTGCGGCAGGTCCACCGGTGTTAACGCCCCCATTTGCGGGGTGTTGATGTTGGTTAGCATCACTCCTACTGATGTGCGACCATACACATTGGCCAGCAAGCCCACATCCACACCCACGGTGGTGGCACTGCCCAGATTACCAAAGCGGGGTGAATTGCCCAGTGCCCAATGGTAGATGTTGAGTGAATACCCCACGGCCAGACTGCTGTGAATGTCTTTCAGTAAATAAAACCCGTGGGAGAGGCGGGCCGTGTACTCACCGGAAATGCTTTGACCGTCGTAATCCACTCCAAAATATTCGACGCCCACACCGACCGCCCCGTACCGGGCCGGCAGGGGGAGTGCGGCAGCGCCAAAAATATTGGAAATGAAATTGGCACTGAACAGGCGGCCGTATGCCGAACCCACCTGCCAGGCATTAAGACGACTCAGTCCGGCCGGATTGTAAAACGGTGCCCACACGTCATTGCTGACGGCCACGCCACTACCGCCCATGGCACCAAAGCGCGCGCTGGGGTAGCGGTCCGTAAATAAGCCACCGGCCAGTACCGTGCCGGCCAGCAACAGGGTTAGCACAAACGGAACCCGAATGGCGAATATGTTTTTCATAAGAACATTCCTTTTGCTACGCAATGTTATCGCTTTAAAAATGTACCAATCACAATCGGGGCAATTTTAACCGTTCGTTTGCCCGATTGCGGTTCAATGACTTCCAGATGGCAAATGTAGGTACCCAACGGTACGCGTTCTTTTAAATCGTCCCGACCGTCCCATTCAATGGTCTGGCGGGTGTAGCGGGCCTTTTCGCTGAGTAAGGTGGTGATTAACCGCCCGCCCAGGTCAAAAATACGCACGGTCACCTGATTGTTTACCGACCCCACATTAAACGTAATGGGAATGCGTTCACCCATTTCCGGCACAAACGGTTGAGCGGGAATTTCCAGGGACACATTGGCCAGAGAAGGCTGGAATTGTTCATCTTTTACCACCTGGTCCTGGTAGCCGGGCAAAATCTGATAAAACACCTGGTTGCGGCTGTTAACAAACACACCGCCAACACCGGTAACATACAGGGCATCATTCACTTTAAAGAAACTCACGTCAATGCCTGTAGTGCCCCAGATGCGCACCGTAATGTCGCCGCTACCGTCATTGACCAGCACGTTGTAGTCGTACGCCGGTGTGGAAGTGGAATATTTGTCCGTAACCACACCGTGTACCTGAACTAATGTGCCGTCCCAGCGGGGGGCATTGGCTTCCCCGGTGGACAGACGAATCGGATCCGGCAGCGGTGCGTTCTCTTCCAGCACAGTGGCGCTTAAGGGATCCAGTTGTGTGGTTTGCCGGTATTCCGAAACCACGCCATTGATGCGCACCCGATTGCCCCGCCGGTACGTGACGGTATCCGGCGTCTGGAACGCGTTAATATTAATCCCCCGCCCGGAGGCATCCTGAATGTAAGCCGACAGGCGGTCGGTGCGTAAAATGCCTGCACCAATGGTAACAACCCCTTCTACCGTGACGGCTTCGGTAAACTGTTTGGGATTGGTCTGCAGGTCATAAATCTGGTAGCGGGGATTACTACCCACCTGCAATTCCGGACTTTGGGCGATGAACTGCGGCGAGCCGTGGGGTCCGGCTGTTTGCACCCACACAACGCTAATTACCGAAT
>WGBF01000539.1 GCA_015494485.1 bacterium
AAGCCTCCTCCAGGTTGATTTTGCCAGTTTGAAATGTAGGGGAAATCCCGGAAAAAACAAAAAGGGGGATAAAATTACCATTCGATTTTGCACCAGACTGCAAGAACATTCACAATAAATTTACAGAAATCAGAATTCCAATCGCCAAAACACAACTCCTTTTCGATGGGATGTACATTGAAAATCTCAGCAAACCGCATTACCCCCTGCCCTCTGAACAATTGAACATGTTTCACATGCCCGCCTTCCTATTTTTGACAACCCACCATCCTCAACATTTCGGCTCAAGAAACTTCTTTAATTTGTCGATAATTCACATTTCTAAAATGTTCTTGATGATAACCGGCTTGATGATAAAAAAATTTGCAGCACGTACCACTACCAAACATCAACTCATTTTAATCAACTCATACACCACCACATTGCATCTTCCTGCGGATTTTCGGTTGTTTTTCAGGAACTATCGCCATTCGACATTGGCGGATGCGTCCATTCCTTCACTTTCCCCAAAAATAAATTTCCTGCTTTTGACATCATTGTCGTGTAATCCATAACGCGAACCTAAAAACAAAGGAGTGTCACATGGTTTTAAAAATTACAACGCGAATGGCCTTCATCCTTTTGCTGCAATTCACCATAATCCAGGCACAAACGTATTCCACATTACAGGGCGGTCCCTGGTCGTCTCCTTCCACCTGGCAGAATAATGTGGTACCCGGCGCTGGGGATGACGTGGTTATTATCGGGCCGGTTCAATTAGATGCCGGGGGAGATTATTATGTGCACAGCTTAAAGATTGAACCCAACGGGGAGCTTACCCTGGTGACCAATTTACCCGAAACCCGCATGCACGTGGCCCAGGATGTCACCAATGAAGGTAACGTGGAAGGGAAAAGTTATTTAACCCCATTGTATTTTTACATTGGTGGCGGAATTATTAATTACGGGCAGTGGAAAACGTATGATATCTTTTTCACCGATACCCTCACCCATTTACTCCGCGCTGAACCGGGTTCCTATTTCTCCCCGTCAGCCATTTGGGCCGATAGCGCCCGTATTGTATCCGACCGGGATGCCTACCTGTATGGCGTAAACATTAAAATTAAAACACTGGAGCTTCGCGTCGATCACGCCACCCAGGAACCCACTACGTTTTATTTCTTGAACGGCTCCATTTTGCAAGTGCAGGAAATCCTTGGGCAGGATAATGCCATTGCAGGTGATGCCGACTCTTACATTCATTATTTTAACAACCAGCGGCCTACCTTCAATGATATCCATATAAAAGGGGAAACAATAACAAACGCTCGTCTCACCATAAAAGGTAAAATTGTTATTGACGACACCCTCCGTATTTTAGATAATCTAACCAGTTCATTAAGTGCAACCGTTTCCGGGGATATTACCAATAAGGGCGCTTTGCTTACGAATAACCATGGATATGTCATTGATTGGGAATGCTCCGGTAATGTCCGTAACGAAGGGGTATGGGATGACCACAATCTAACCCTTACCGGCAATGTCACCCACACCGTATATACGGACTTAAATACTATGTTTTCGCCGGGATATTTCTATGCGCTGGATGGTACGGTGGTTTCGGATTCTTCCTTACGGTTTGATGATATTCAGGTACAAATCCGGAAACTGGTATTGCAACCGGGACATGATTTGTACCTCCAGTTGAATACCACTTTCATGGTGGATTCGCTTATTGGTAACCATAACAACCTGTACTGCAACGATGCCGCCCAATTGCGATATGCGCCTACCAATGGAAGCGCACCGGTGTACGAAAACATTAATCTTTTTGGAACCGCCCGGTTGAATACTCATATCGAATTCCTCAATTCCGTAGTGGTAGAGGGCACGTTAACCCAGGTAGATTACTACAACAATAATCGCAATGTTACCGTTAAAGGCGACATTGAAAACAAGGGTTCTGTAGCCGTCAACAACTGGGGTTACGGTTTACATTTTTACATTGAAGGAAACCTGAAAAACAGCGGCGATTGGGAAAGTGGCTATGTAGAATTTACCGGTTCGGGAACCCACCGCCTTTTTACCGATCCGGCTTTTATGTTTAGCCCCGGTTGGCTGGAAGCCGCCAATTCCGTAGTTGAATCCGACACCACCCTGCGTTTTGATGGCGGAACTATTAAGATTGGTACCCTCAATTTGAATCATGACCTTTGGCTCCGGCAGGGCGCTACATTTCGGGTGGATACGTTAAACGGAAATGGCCATACGATCTCTGGTTCCGGCGATTCCAAACTGTCTGCCAGAGCAACAAGTTACAGTGCCGGACTTTACCGGGATATCGTCTTTGCAGATACGATAAATATTTATTCCGACCTTACGATTGAAAATTTTCTCACCAACAATGGCCTTCTTAAAATAAGAGACAATGATAACAATACTTACCAGATTACTGTTAAGGGGAACATTGTAAACAACGGCTCCGTTTTACCCAACAACTGGAATTCTTTATTGCGTTTTGGAAGCACCGGTGACGTGGAAAATTACGGTACCTGGCAGGCCCAGGCGGTCGAACTGAATGGCACCCAGGCCCAACATGTTGTAGTCTCCGATACCAACAATTTTCAGAGTAAACTGGAGCTCTATGCCATGCGATCCGGTAATCGGTATCAGTGGCTCAAGGATGACGCTCCCCTTTCCAATACCGGAAATTACAGCGGAGTCACATACAGCACCTTAACCATCGCGCAGGTGAGCGCAAATGAATTCGGTACCTACCAGTGCCAGATTGATTCCTCCGGTGACACCCTGTATTCCCGGCCGGTAATTATTACCGACAGCCGCCTGACCGCCATTGCAGAAGATGAATCCCCCTCTGCGGTGCCGAATGATTTTCAACTGTTGCAAAATTTCCCCAACCCGTTTAATCCGGTGACAACCATTCGCTATCTGTTACCCCAACAATCACAGGTGTTGCTGGTGCTGTATGATATTACAGGCCGCCGGGTAAAAACACTGGTGGATGGCGTGCAGCCGCCCGGAGCATATTCCGTCCAACTGGACGCCTCCGGACTTTCCAGCGGAATCTATTTTTACCGCATTCAAGCCGGAACCTATACCCAGACCCGGAAACTGGTGGTTCAAAAATAAAAAATAACCCCGGAAGGCACGAGGCCTTCCAGGGCTGTGTTGGAGGGGAGGGATGTGTGGTGAGAGGAGTTCAATGTTTTTGGGGTTTGCGGGTGGTGTGAATATGCCGTATTTTCCACCCGCTTCCCGTTTGGACCAGAACAAATGTTCCAACACCACTGGCTGCTATTTTCCGGTCCTTTAATTCCACGGCAATGGAATAATTCAAGGTTGCCACCGCCAGACGATTGTCAGCAGTGACCTGTACATTGGAAAACCGGTAGTCCACCGCACGGAACATCTTGAGTTCCGGCGCCAGATGGGTATCGCGATATTCCTTCCAACCATTGTTTACATGGCCCCCTTCAAATACCGTGAAGTGATTGCTGGTATCCACCACCGCTTCAATTGCGGCCAGATTCTTTTCCTGCACCGCCTGAGCGTACTGTTCCAATACTGTTTGTACCGCTGTTGTATTATCCTGCGCCATTGCGCCGGTTACCAATACAATCAAGCTGAACCAGGCCAAAAAATGCCGCATTGTGCCTCCATTGGTTTCGGTTTTAGAGTTATTCTTTTTCCACTTTCAAAAATCGGGCATTAATGGCAACGATAACGGTACTTAACGACATGAGCACCGCCCCCATCGCCGGACTTAACAAAATGCCTAATTTGTACAGCACGCCCGCGGCCAGGGGAATCGCGAATGCATTGTATCCGGTAGCCCAGGCAAGGTTCTGTACCATTTTTTTGTAGGTGGCTTTGGCCAGTCCAATAATGGCAACCACATCCAGCGGATTGCTCCGTACCAGAACAATATCAGCCGTTTCCACCGCAACATCCGTTCCCGCGCCAATGGCAATGCCCACATCCGCCTGTGCCAGTGCCGGTGCATCAT
>WGBF01000540.1 GCA_015494485.1 bacterium
AGGAAATTTCCGTTTGGTCGCTAAAGCCCTCCAGCCGCTTCCAGTACCAGTCCAATCCGGTGCCCAGAATGTTGTAGCGGTCGACTTCAAAACGGCGTCGGTCGGTAAACTGGGTGACCGGAACAGCCGTTGGCGCATTGAGAGAGGCCCGCTCTGCAATCCGTTTACCTGGCGCGGCATTAAAAGTAAACAGGTAATAATTCACTTCACTGTAGGGGTGTAAATAACTTTCCCATGATTGCCTGGAAGTATCGTAACGCCAGCCCAGTACACCGCGTCCGTAAAATAATATTTCCTCGTTTTCATCCAGAATGCCATCGTTATCAAAATCATTTACCTGAATGGCGATTTCGTTCAAATCATGCGGCCGCGGTTTTTTTACAGACCAGGGCAAGCGCCACCCGCCGTAATTAAACATTTGAATAGTGGATACTTGAATAGAGGAAATATCAATTCCATTGTTTTTTAAGAAACTTCCGGTGATGCGGTAAATGCCTTCCTCTTTCACCGGGAATTTGTACCAATTACCGGTAGTAAAATCATAATTCACAGCCGTATTTCTGGTAAGCCATTGCGGTTGGGCTACCCCATTGGGAATCTGGTTTGGATTTACCACAGCAGCGTTTAGTACGGGGTCATTACTAATTCGGCGGACGTTGCCAGCACGTTGGAAAGAATTCCTGCGACTGTTTTCAAACACCAGGGTAACGGTTAACTGTTTGGCAATTTCCACCTTCCGGGAAAGCGGATAAAACCGAATGGGATACACCCGTACTCGCACCACCCACACACCGCGGTACACATAGGGTTCGGAAACCTCCACTACCTCCCGGGGATACGGGAGTTCCTGCTGATACACATTCGGTTCCAGGAATAAATCCCCGGGTGCATCTTTTTTTAACGGGTGAAAATAAGCCGGCAACATCACCACATTATGCTGCACGGATTGCTGCAGTACCTGCAATACCACCCGGGGTTTTTGCGGCCCGGGAATAACAACCCGGGTTTCCCAATACGGCATAGCCGGTTCACCGGGAAATTCCGTTAACCGGGCATCCGGTATGTGGAAAGCGGTAAAAACCGTTCCGTTCACCGATACCCGATAGGTATCCATGCGGGCGATTTCAAATTTCAACACGGTTTGTTGCGGCGAGTCGGAAACCAGCAGAGTTTTTGCGGAAGAAATGCCAACAATACTGATCAAATATATTATTATTGCCAGGACGCGCATTTGTCTTTTCCTGTTTATTCTGATTTTTCAATATAATACGGAAATACCAGTGCTGTGAACAAATTTTTGATGAATACCCGTGCCGGCCCTCTGGAACGCGCTTTTTAAAAAGAGGCGGGGGAGTAAGCCCCGGTAGCTGTGTTGCTTTCCTCCGCTCCATACCCCCAAACCTTCCGGTGGAAGGCGTCGTCCGGGCTTACTCCCCCGAGGGGATGTCGTGCCTGGAACGCCGTGAAACCGCAAATGTCGGTTCAAATTTAATATGAATTTGGTGAATCCAGGGAAGGGATTGTTGAATTTTTGTTTGAATAACCCCCTCTAACTCCTTGATATTTACCCGTTCGGGATTGTCACGCAGAACAAAATCCACATACAAATCCGAATAATTATTTTCCTTCACGATTCGCAAATCGTGGAATCCCCGACACACGGGAAGTTCTTTACATAATGCCTGAACGGCTTGCTCCACCTCCCGATACCGTTCGGTGCGTTTCATGACCGGATCGACATGTACGGTGCTGTAAACGCCCAGTTCCTGCCGTAAGCGGGCATCCACCTCTTCGGAAATGCGATGCGCTTCCACCAACGAAAGGTTCTCATCCACCTCAATGTGCAGGGAAATCATTTGTTGATTGCCGTAATTGTGAACCACAATATCGTGCACCCCCAGTACTTTGTCCACACCCAGGGCAATGGTTTCAATCCGGTGAAGGAGTTCCTCATTGGGCTGGGTTCCCAAAATTTCATCAAACGAATCTTTGGCCAGCGTATAAGCGGTAAAAATGATAAATACCGCTATCACCAGGCCCACCAGGCCATCCACCCAGGGGAACCCATAGCGGGAAGCAAACAGAGATACCAGCACCACTCCGGAAGAAATGGCATCTGTGCGGTGGTGCCAGGCATCCACGGATAAAATGGGCAACTGGGCATCTTCCGCTAACCGCATGGAAAACCGCGCCAGAACTTCCTTTACGACAATGGTTCCAATAAGCACGGCCACGATTAGCGCAGATACCTGAACCGTGTTGGGCCGAAACAAATGTTTAATGGATTCCCGCCCCACCTCCACGCCGGTAACCGCCAGCAGGGTGGACATGACGATGGTGGCCACGTGTACTGCCCGTTCGTGCCCAAAGGGATGTTTACGGTCTCCGGGTTTTCCGGAAATGCGAATGGAAATTAATAAAATTAATGAGGTGGTGATGTCCGACAGAGTATGAAAAGCATCCGCCGCAATGGCAATACTGCCACTCCACAATGCTACCGCGCCTTTGATGAGAAACAATACCCCGTTCACCCCAATGGAAAGCCAGCCTCCCAGTTTCCCGGCAGCAGTGGGCGTTCTGGACTTACTCATATTGTTCCACCTCCCCTGCTCCGGTTTGCGGGAATCCAAATGCATACCCCCTGTTGCCACATCGGTTATCGGCCAAAACTTTCCTCCTTGGGGTCTCGGGTCATTAAATCGTACACCGCCTGGTGGGGTGATTTGTTTTCGAACAATACCCGATACACCTGCTCGGAAATGGGCATTTCCACATCGTAACGCTCCATGAGTTGTTTTACGGAACGCGTGGTTTTAACCCCTTCCGCTACCATGGTCATTTCCGCCAGGACTTCCTGAAGGGTACTGCCCTTGCCTATTTGTTCCCCTACAAACCGATTCCGACTGTGGCGGCTCATACAGGTAACAATCAGGTCGCCCATGCCGGAGAGTCCCGCAAAGGTTTCCTTTTGGGCACCCAGCCGCACCCCCATGCGGGTAATTTCCACCAATGCCCGCGTAATGAGGGCTGCCTTGGTGTTGTCGCCAAACCCGGCTCCATCTGCAATGCCAGCGGCAATGGCAATTACGTTTTTAATGGAACCGCCCAGTTCCACGCCCACAATGTCGTTGCTGGAATAAACCCGGAAGAATTCGGTACGAAATAAATCGCGCACCGCTCGGGCCGTTTCCAGATGGGCCGAAGCCGCCACCACCGCGGTGGCAATTTTGCGACTTACCTCTTCGGCGTGACTGGGCCCGGACAGGGTGGAAA
>WGBF01000541.1 GCA_015494485.1 bacterium
GGAATTGGAACCAGTGTGCTGGATTTTTCCGGTGATTTTCACCAGAACGCCCGGCTGCAGTTTGATGTGGGAATTGGCAAGGTCTCCCTGCGGTTGCCCCGCACCATTGGGGTACGCGTAAAAATCAACAAGTCCTTTTTATCCTCCGTGGACATTGATGATGTGTATAAAAAGGGTGGCTATTATTACAATGATAACTGGGGGAAAGCGGCCGCCAGCATGGACATCCGGATTAATGCGGGAATTGGGAAAGTCTCCATTGAATGGATTGATTAACCTGCCACGTGTACCTACCTCCCGAAACCATTTCTCCGTTGTGGATTTGAAGTGTAAGTAAGTTGTTCTACAAATTTTCCCGAAAGACTTCCTTCTTTGAAGAAGAATTGCGTATAAACAAAAACGGGGCTGCCCAAAGTGGACAGCCCCGTTGCGTTTTCAGATGGGCACGCTTTTTACGAACAACCGCTGGTCGCGCCGCATTCCAGACATTTGTAGCAACTACCGTTGCGCACCATAATGCTGCCGCATTCACTGCAGGTGGGCGCATCGGCTTGCAGTTGGAATACGGTATGTTCGCGTTCTTCCGTGGCATTTTTTTGCTGCCCATTGGCCGGCGGAATGTCCACCGGTTCAGTGGTGCTGGGTTGATCCGAACCCAGGGACAGGAAGGGCGTATTGTTGTCCGTGGTGTTCTCTTCCACAGTGGTGGAGAGATATTTTTCCTTTTCTTCCTTGGGCAGGAACTTTAACGCCAGCCAGCGGAAGATGTAATCCATGACCGATTTGGCGTACGGAATTTGCGGATTTCCGGTGAAGCCCGACGGTTCAAACCGCGTGTGGGTAAATTTGTTCACCAGAACCTTCAACGGTACGCCGTACTGCAACGCCAGAGAAATAGCCGTTGCAAAGGAATCCATTAAACCGGACACCACAGAACCTTCTTTGGCCATTACGATGAAAATTTCTCCGGGGGAACCATCTTCGTACATGCCAACCGTAATGTACCCTTCGTGACCGCCGACAGAGAATTTGTGAGTAATGGCCTGACGTTCATCCGGTAAACGGCGCCGGAAGGGACGACCGTATTCCTTCACCGCTTCCTTAATGGTGGTGGTAAGCGGTTGCGTCCGTTTCGAATTGTCCCGGTAAATGGCAATGGCCTTTACGCCCAGCTTCCAGGCGGTGATGTAGGCTTCCATAATTTCATCCGGGGTGGTTTCTTCCGGTACATTCACCGTTTTGGAAATAGCCCCGGAGATGAAGGGCTGCACCGCGGCCAGCATTTTTATGTGGCCCATGTAATGAATGGAGCGCACCCCGTTGACCGGTTTAAAGGCGCAGTCAAACACCTCCAGGTGTTCTTCCTTCAGCTGGGGCGCCCCTTCGATGGTGTCATTCTGGTCAATATATTCCACAATTTCTTTAATGGATTTTTCGTCATATCCAAGCCGTTTTAGGGCAATGGGCACCGAATTGTTCACGATTTTCAGGCTGCCGCCGCCCACCAGCTTTTTGTATTTCACTAAGGCAATGTCGGGCTCCACGCCGGTGGTGTCGCAATCCATCATAAAGGCAATGGTGCCGGTGGGTGCCAATACGGAAACCTGTGCATTCCGGTAACCGTGTTTTTCACCCATTTCCAGGGCCGTATCCCACACCTGGGTTGCTGCTTGATGCAGTTCCGGAGGTAAATACTCAGCATTGATTTTATAGGCAGCATCCCGATGCTTGCGGATAACGCGCAGCATGGGTTCCCGGTTCTTTTCAAATTCCTCAAACGGCCCCATGTGTTGCGCCAGTTCCGCCGAAGTGGTGTAGGCAGGGCCCGTTAAAATGGACGTCACTGCGGCAGCGTAGGCACGTCCGGCATCGCTGTCATACGGCAGCCCCAGACTCATCAGCATGGCGCCCAGGTTGGCATAACCCAATCCCAGTGTTCGGTACAGGTGGGAATTGCGGGCAATGGCCTCCCGCGGATAGCGGGAATTGTCCACAATGATGTCCATGGCGGTAATAAACGTGCGGACGGCGTTTTTGTACTTCTCTATCTGGAAATTGCCGTCTTCGTCCATGAATTTCATCAAATTTAGCGAAGCCAGGTTACAGGCGGTATCATCCAGGAACATGTATTCCGAACAGGGGTTGGAGGCGTTGATGCGCCCGGAGTTGGGGCAGGTGTGCCATTCGTTAATGGTGGTGTCGAATTGCATACCGGGGTCACCGCAAATGTGGGTGGCTTCTGCAATCTGGCGCATCAGGTCCCGGGCCCGGTAGGTGTCCATGGGCTCCCCGGTGGTAACCGCACGGGTGGTCCATTCCCGGTCTTCCACAACCGCTTTCATAAATTCGTCCGTTGCCCTCACGCTGTGGTTGGCATTCTGGAAAAATACCGAGCCATACGCTTCGCCGTTAATAGAACCATCGTAGCCGGCATCGATTAACGCCCAGGCTTTCTTTTCCTCATTGGCTTTACTGTTAATGAATTCCACAATGTCAGGGTGGTCGGCATTGAGGATAACCATTTTGGCGGCGCGACGGGTTTTTCCACCCGATTTAATCACCCCGGCAAAGGCGTCAAATCCTTTCATAAAGGACACCGGGCCAGAGGCCTGACCGCCACCGGAAAGCGATTCTTTGGATGACCGGAGCACCGACAGGTTGGTGCCGGTACCGGAGCCATATTTGAACAGCATCCCTTCAGTTTTTGCCAGATCCAGGATGCTTTCCATCGTGTCCTCAACGGAATTAATAAAGCAGGCAGAACATTGGGGATGCTCCTCTACACCCACATTAAACCACACCGGACTGTTAAACGACCCGTACTGGTGTACCAGCAGATACGTGAGTTCGTGGTAAAAAACCTCCGCATCCTCATCGCTGGCAAAATATTTATCCTTAATCCCCCAATCGGTAATGGTGCGGGCCACCCGATGAATCAATTGCTTGATGCTGGTTTCCCGCTCCGGGGTACCGGGTTTACCGTGGAAATACTTGGAGACCACCACGTTGGTTGCCAGCTGAGACCAGAAAGACGGTACTTCAACATCTTTCTGTTCAAACACTTTTTCGCCGCTGGCACTGGTGATGGATGCATCCCGTTTCTCCCATTGAATTTCATCAAATGGGTGAACACCGGGTGTGGAGAAATACGGTTTGAACCGCATCCCGTTGCGCGTCTTCCCTTCCCCCTCGGTTTCGCGCCGGGATGTTGCTGAATCGCTATTTGCTTCCTCTCCTAAGGCAAATAGCAATTCCTCCTGCTCTTCGGCAGCAGAGCGTTTATGTTTGGACATGGGCACCTCCTGTTAAAAAAATGGGTCTATTAAAATTATAAAAACTAAAAGATTTGAACAAAAATACTCTCAAGGTTCCTACTTGTCAAGAAGGAATGCGATGTAAGGTTATGCAATTTTTAAAACATTAGTAAAAACAGGAAGTTACGCCGGTGTAGTTTTTTTGGACAGGTGATGTTACAAAAATCACAAAAAGGTATTTTTAGCCTTTTGGTAATGCTACCAATGGTCATCGAAATTTTCCATTCATTTTTACGAAAAATTTTTTAATTTAAAAACAAAATTTATGGCCAATTACTTAAGGAGA
>WGBF01000542.1 GCA_015494485.1 bacterium
ATATGCAAAAGCGGTTTAAGGAATTACAGGAAGGTCAGGCCTTTCGGTTGGTGGAAAATCCCATTACCTATTATGGCAAACCCGTAACGCTAATAAAGATTCCGGTATTAAAAAATTACAAAACCACTACCGGTTACGTGCGGAATGCAAAATTAAAAGAAGCCGACCATGTGAAATTGCAAAAATTTTACCACATAGATGATGATGCTCTGGTGGAAGTGGTAGAATAACCAAACAGAAATTTAAAACGTTTGCACGTCCCTGCCAGCCGGCAGGGATTTTTGTTTCAGGAGGATGACCGATGAAATTGGAAAAACCGATTCAGGAGTATTACCCGGACGAACTCAGCTACTGCTACGGCTGTGGGCGGTTAAATGAGCACGGGCTTCACATTCAGTCCTATTGGGATGGGGAGAAATCCATTGCCCGATTTACGCCGCGGGAGTACCATATTGCCATTCCCGGGTATGTGTACGGTGGACTGCTGGCATCGCTGATTGATTGCCATGGTACCGGTACCGCTGCGGCAGCAGCCTATCAGGCACAGGGACGTCTCCCCGGCACGGAACCACCCCTGCGGTTTGTAACGGCCTCTTTGAAAGTCGATTTTTTAAAACCCACGCCCCTTGGCGTAGAACTTACCTTAATTGGCACCGTCAAGGAAATAAAGGGACGCAAAGTCGTGGTGGCCATCGATTTATTCGCCAACGATGAGCTGTGCGTAAAAGGCGAAGTCGTGGCAGTGGAGATTGTAAAGAAACTGGAAAAATCCAGCGAGTAAATTTGGTGTAGAGGGGATATTAAATAATTTTAAAATGGAATTCGGGCATTCCATGGCGTTGCGATGGGGTTCATCTACAAACCGATTCCTATATAAGGGGAGGGGAAAGAAGCAACAAAACGTACAGGTCACGTTACCGGGTCCAGCATGTCTTCTCTCGGGGGATTGAAGTACCCCAAACGCAATGCGGGGTATTCCTGTCTTAGCCATTTAAGCCATTGCGGAATGCCAATCGCTTCCCCCTTCCATTTATCCAGTTCCTGTAAACGAATGTACCATTCCGGATCGATATTCAAATTTCGGGTTTGAATCATGTTTACAGGGACCTCCTGGAGCAATCGGCGCAGGGCGGCCATTTCTTGCGGATGGTCAGTAAAACCGGGAAAAACAAAGTAATTCAGGGAAATCCAGCCTCCGTAACGAGCCACAACGCGAAGGGTTTCCAGCACGTCGTCAAAGCGGTAATTCCGGGGTCGGTAATAGCGGGTATAATAATCCGGCTGCGCTGAATTCAAACTTACCCGAATGCTATCCAAGCCCGCTTGCATGAGCCGTTCCACCACATCCGGACGACTGGCATTGGTGTTTAAATTAATGACGCCCTTATCCGTTCGCTGCCGAATAAGGCGAATTGCCGCTTCCAGCACGTCTCCCTGTAATAAAGGCTCGCCTTCGCAACCCTGCCCAAAGCTTACAACGGCACGTGGTGCTTTTTCCAGATGATTAACTGCAATTTCGGCAATTTCTTCGGGGGTTGGAATAAATTGAATCCGCTCTTGTGGTGCCGTGACGGTTGTTTCCTGGGGTTGTTCCGAAATGCACCCGACACACGCCGCATTGCATCCCGGACTGGTGGGTAACGGGCATTCCCAGCGTTGCAGGGTAAAATTCCGCGCTGCCGGGCATCCGTAACGAAAAACGCAGTTCTCGATTAAATGATGTACCAAACGGTTGTTCGGATAGGCGTTTAGCAACCGCTGCGCTTCCGTTTCAATCAAGCGAAGATTAAATAAACTCAGGTCTTGCCGAACATCCGGGTCAATCCGCACAGCCGGTACCCAGAATTGGCCATCTTTCCATCCAACCGCAGTATAACTGTATAGCGAAAGGGGCGGGGCACCGGATATGCTCTTGTAAGCGCTGCGTAAAATTTGAAGATAGGCGGGAGCCATAAACGCTGCGACTGCAAAAACCGGTTCTCCCTCAAATTCAGGAACCGGCTCAATGGCACCGGATTGGGGGTTATAACCGAAGGGTATACGTCCGGGTAACTGAAACAAATCGCTTCCATAAGGGAGGGGAATTAAATCCTCTGGGCGGGGAATTTGCGAGGTTACCCCATTCATTCCAACCATGCGATGGGTGGGAATTTCAAAAATATTTCCTTCCTCATCACTAACGACCAGATAGGGGATGTTTTTTAACGAACCGCCCATGTTTAAATATACAGCAGTAATCGGTTAATCACACAAAATGAATTAAATTTAAAAATTAAAATGCCCATTGCTGTGAATTCAAGTTTTTGTTGCCTTCTGGTTAAAGGGGAGATTCCGTTATAGTTTTCTCTTGGCGACCTTAACGCCCTCCGCGGTTAATAATATAAAAACCGCCAAGAACGCAGAGTGCGCAAAGGATTTTCTACATTATTTCGAACCTTAAGATATTTAATTTTTTTGTCGCTCTTTTTGCCACCATCGGTTAAGAAATCGTTAAAATGGTAACGAAGTAAAGAATAATAATTATACGGATTCTCTTTTGTGAAATTTGTAAATTTATTTCGTCAAACCTGATCACAAAGTTATTCAACAAAGAGGCATTCTTATGACTGAAAATGAGATTGCCACTTATGTTGTAAACAGTGCGTTTAAAGTCCATAAAACACTTGGCCCAGGTTTATTAGAAAGTGCTTACGAAGCCTGTTTGTTTTATGAATTAAGCGAATCAGGACTATATGTTGAAAAACAAAAACCTTTACCAGTAATATATCAAGAAATCGAATTGGATATCGGTTACAGGGTCGATTTAATGATTGAAAATAAAGTAATCGTAGAAATAAAATCAGTATCCGCTCTAACAGATGTCCATTTGGCTCAGATTTTAACATATTTAAAGTTATCAAATTGCAAATTGGGTTTTCTGATAAATTTTAATGTTACACTGTTGAAGGATGGTATTAAACGAGTTGTAAATAATTTGTAAGGTCAACAATTAAAGAAAAAACCTCAAAGTAAGCTTAGTCTGAAACGAAGTATTTTTCAAACCTTCGAAATTGTTATTCTAAACTTTGAGACATTTAATTTCTCTTGGCGACCTTAGCGTCCTCCGCGGTTAACCCTATTCAGTAATCAAACGAAACCAATTTAAAATTTAATTGAAGCCATTGGCTTTACGTGCTAATTTCAGGCAAACGCAAAAACGGAAAGGAGATTGCCATGAAGATTACCGTTGTAGGTGCGGGACATGTGGGTGCTACGCTGGCACAACGCATTGTGGATAACGAACTGGCCAATGAAGTGGCTTTGATTGACATTGTGGAAGGATTGCCTCAGGGGAAAGCGCTGGATATGTGGGAATCCACCCCTATTTCCGGTAGCGATTGCTTTGTGTATGGAACCAACGACTATGCCGACACAAAAGATTCGGACATCGTGGTCATTACTGCCGGTTTACCGCGTAAACCCGGGATGTCCCGCGAAGACCTTTTAGCCAAAAATGCGGGGATTGTGAAAGCCGTAACCGAACAGGTGGTAAAATATTCCCCTAACAGTATTTTAATCGTGGTTTCCAACCCGTTGGATGCCATGGCCTGGACCGCGCTGAAAGTATCCGGATTTGAACCGCATCGGGTGATGGGAATGGCTGGCGTCCTGGATACCGCCCGCTACCGTTCTTTTATTGCCATGGAACTGAAGGTTTCCACCAAGGACATTCAGGCGCTGGTGCTGGGTGGTCACGGGGATGCTATGGTGCCGCTGCCCCGGTACACCATGGTGGGTGGTATTCCGCTAACCGAATTATTGCCCAAGGAAAAAATTGATGCCATTGTGGAACGGACCCGCAAGGGTGGCGCTGAAATCGTCAATTACCTGAAAACCGGTAGTGCCTTTTACGCCCCATCGGCAGCGGTTGCAGAAATGGTTGAATCCATTGTAAAGGACAAAAACCGCATTTTGCCTGCCGCGGCTTACCTGCAGGGACAATACGGGTATGAGGACATCTACCTGGGTGTTCCCATTAAAATCGGGAAAAATGGTGTGGAACAGATTTTCGAATTGCAATTGACCCCCGAAGAAAAAGCAGCGCTGGATAAATCCGCGGAAGGGGTAAAGAAAACGGTTGCACAAATCCAATTATAAGCTGGAGGAGGAATGAACGCTCACCAATTCATTGAGCTGGAAAATCAATACGGCGCCAACAATTACCATCCGCTGGATGTGGTGCTTACCCGCGGCGAAGGTGTATGGGTGTGGGATGTGGACGGCAAAAAGTACCTGGATTGCCTTAGCGCGTATTCTGCGGTAAACCAGGGCCATTGCCATCCCCGCATTGCCAACGTGGTTGCCGAACAGGCCCGGCGACTGACGTTGACGTCCCGTGCCTTTCGTAACGACCAGCTGGGGTTATTTTACCAGAAACTGGTGGAAATTTCGGGCATGCCCAAGGTGCTGCCCATGAATTCCGGAGCAGAAGCGGTGGAAACCGCCCTGAAAGCCATTCGCAAGTGGGCCTATACCGTGAAGGGTGTACCCGAAGACCAGGCGGAAATTATTGTCTGCGCCAATAATTTTCATGGGCGAACCATTACCATCATCAGCTTTTCCACCGAAGAGCAGTACCGGCGGGGATTTGGCCCCCTGACTCCCGGATTCAAAATCATTCCCTTTGGGGATGTGGACGCGCTGAAGGCAGCGATAACGCCCAATACCGCTGCTTTTCTGGTAGAACCCATTCAGGGCGAAGGCGGCATTATTGTACCGCCGGCAGGTTACCTGGAAGCTGCGGAAAAGGTGTGCCGGGAAAATAACGTCCTGTTTGTGCTGGACGAAATCCAGACCGGACTGGGACGCACCGGAAAAATGTTTGCCCATCAGTACGAAAATGTAAAACCGGACGGTTTGATTGTCGGGAAAGCCCTCTCCGGAGGATTCTACCCGGTGTCGGCATTTCTGGCTACGGAAGAATTAATGGGCGTGTTTAAACCCGGTGACCACGGCAGTACTTTTGGTGGAAATCCCCTGGCTGCGGCTATTGGTCGTACCGCGCTGGAAGTGCTGGTGGAGGAAAAGCTACCCGAACGCGCCGCGGAAATGGGGGAATACTTCATGGAAGGATTGCGAAAAATTAAAAGCCCCCATGTGAAGGAAATTCGCGGAAAAGGCCTGCTGATTGGCGTGGAGTTGAAGCACGAAGCCGGTGGCGCCCGTCGCTTTTGCGAAGCCCTGGCGCAGGAAGGCATTTTGTCCAAGGAAACTCATGAACATGTGATTCGATTCGCGCCACCATTGGTTATCGGTAAAGAGGAAATTGACTGGGCATTGGCCCGAATTGAAAAAGTACTCCAGATGGACTAAATCAGACTGTGAGGGTGACTAAAAGGTAGATTCAAAACAACGATGGGTACCATTGCATCGATACCTGCTTTTTAGTCACCCTCTTTTCTTACCGCAAAATTGACAATTATCACGTAACCTTACCCGTATTGCCAGTAGTTTCTTATCGGATTTTACGGCAACCGCCTACCGAACAGGAAAAAAATTCCAGGACGGATAAATAACGTGCTCCAAAAATTGGAGGGGGAATGATGAATCGGAACACCATCATCCGCCTGATGTTGTTTAGCATTGTACTGGTCTTCCTGACTGCCTTTGCCGGTACAGATAGCACCGTAACGCGCATTATTGTAAAGTTTAACCAGCCACTAAGCGTTGCTCAATTGGATTCGTTTCAGAACCAGTTTCACCTCGAACTGCAACGCCGGATTCCGGGGATTGGCGTTTATGTATTTCGTACATCGTCTGTTGTCCAGCTTGCCGCACTAAAGCATCATCCATGGGTTCAATACGCCGAAGCGGAACAGGAAGTGCAAACGCAGAATCGCTTGTCTGCTCAGGACCAGCCCACCCGGAAAACCATTCAGGTATTAAAAGCACCCCCCAAGCCGGAAATCATCCCCGGTGAAGTTATCATCAAATACAAACCTACCGTGGCTATGATGGCCACCGTTTCCATTGCTGCGGAGTTGGGGTTAACCTCTATTAAAGGAATTTCGCGATTAAAAGCGGTGGTGTATAAAATTCCTGCCGGGAAAACCCTGGAACAAATCATGGAGGAATGCAAAGGACGCCCGGAAATCGAATATGCCGAACCCAACTACCGGGTGTATGTCCTGGATATTCCCAACGACCCAGATTTTAATAAACTGTGGGGAATGCACAACACCGGCCAAACGGGGGGAACGGTAGATGCCGATATCGATGCGCCAGAAGCCTGGAGTAAATCCAAAGGAAGCGACCAGATAGTCGTTGGCATTATCGATACGGGGATTGATTATACCCACCCGGATATTCAGGCCAATATGTGGAAAAATCCCGGCGAAATTCCCGGAAACAACCGCGATGATGACAACAACGGCTATGTGGACGATGTGTACGGATATGATTTCATTAACCGGGATGGGGACCCCATGGATGATAATCGGCACGGAACCCACGTAGCCGGGACCATCGGTGCCGTGGGGAACAATAACCGTGGTGTGGTGGGCGTAAACTGGACGGTCAAATTGATGGCCCTGAAATTTTTGTCCGCCTCCGGTTCCGGATCCACCGCCGATGCTGCCGAAGCCATTATTTACGCGGCGGATAATGGCGCGTACATTACCAGTAACTCCTGGGGCGGTGGGGGAGAATCCCAGACGTTAAAAGATGCCATCCAGTATGCCCAGGATAAGGGCCTGTTGTTTGTGGCCGCTGCCGGAAACGAAAGCAAGGACAACGATGGGCCCAATCCCAATTACCCCTCCAGTTACACCCACGAAAGTGTGATTGCAGTGGCGGCATCCACCGACCGTGATGTGCTGGCCACATTTTCCAATTACGGTGCAACCAGTGTGGATTTAGCAGCGCCGGGGGAAGAGATTTACTCCACCACCCCAGGCAATGCTTACGAATACCTTAGCGGAACCTCCATGGCCACGCCCCACGTTTCCGGTGCGGCGGCGTTAATCTGGGCCTATCAGTTACCCAATACCAACTGGCGCAAAGTGAAATACACCCTTTTCGGTGCGGTGGATTACGTTCGTAATCTGGAAGGCTGGGTACTACTGGATGGGCGGTTGAATGTCAATGAAGCGCTCACCACCAATCCGCTGGTCGCCGTCCTGAAAAAACCGGGAGACACCCAGGATACCACGGGACCTTACACCGTGGAGGCTTCTGCTGTTGATAATGATACCATTACATCCGTGCAATTGTATTATGAATTTAGCGGCAGCAGTTCCCGCCAGGATACCGTAAGCATGAATCCCAAATCCCCATATGTGTACAGCGCCGACATTCCCGGTGCCCCCACCGGCACTACCGTGAAATACAAAGTTATTGCCCGCGATTCGGATAATAATGAAACCCAGACCCGGTATTACACCTTTACCGTTGGCGAAACCAACGGCGGGGGCGGGGGGTGCTGTGGTGCCATGGCCGCTGAATTTTGCGCCACGGGAACGCCCCAATCAGTTAATGTGGGCATTTCGTTATTAATAAATATACTGTTATTTGGGTTGCCACTCATTTTAATGAAATATTATTGGAATCAGCGCAAGTAATTTTCCTTTACTGCTTGCTTTAGTCCGGAAGTTTTTGGATTTTTCAGGGAAGGCAAAAACAGGAGGAGTGCTCTATGAAAATTTTGATTACCGACAAAACCTCTCCCAAGTGCGCTCAAATACTCAGGGATGCAGGCTTTACCGTCGACGAAAAATTTGGTATTTCCAAAGATGAATTGTTGCAGATTATTGGCAATTATGAGGGATTGATTGTCCGGAGTGCCACCAAAGTTACAGCAGATGTTATTGCTGCTGCCCGGAACCTGAAGGTTATCGGCCGGGCAGGTAGTGGGGTGGACAATATTGACGTACAGGCCGCCACGGAGAAGGGCATTCTGGTGATGAATACGCCCGGTGGCAATACCAACGCGGTTGCAGAACTGGCATTATTGTTGATGCTGGGCGCAGCACGGAATATTTACAATGCCGTGGCATCCCTAAAAGCCCACAAATGGGAAAAGAAAAAATTCTCCGGGCATGAAATTAAAGGCAAAACTCTTGGATTGTTAGGCTATGGGCGGGTCAGCCGCAATTTAGGGAAAAAAGCCCTGGCGCTGGATATGCAGGTGCTCTGCTACGACCCCAAAATTAAAAAGAACCTGGTGGACGAAGATGGCATTCAGCTGGTGGCCGATATGGGCACTGTGCTCTCCCGGGCGGATTACCTTTCCGTTCATCTTACCAAAAAGCCGGAAACAATAAACTTCCTTTCTGACGATGAATTTGCGCAGATGAAAGATGGGGTGTTTTTCATAAACTGTTCCCGCGGGGGAATTGTAAACGAAAAGGCATTACTCACTGCCCTGAATGAAGGGAAAGTGGCAATGGCCGCGGTGGACGTCTATGAAAAAGAGCCGCCGGAAGATTTTACCTTAATTGACCATCCCAATGTCATTTGTACCCCGCACATTGGGGCCTCCACCAAAGAAGCCCAGGAAAATGTAGCCGTCATGATTGCCGAACAGTTTGTGGATTTCTTCACCGGCAAAGGCATTCGCAATGCAGTGAACCAGGTGGGGTAAGGATTAAAGAATTCCATCGTTGCCATTTGTGGTTACTGAAATACCACAAATGGCAACAGTGCACTTTCAACCATGCTTAAAGAAACTACCAATATTTACTGCCAGTTCATGAATCCGGATTTCCCGTTACACGGTACAGATTTCGGCTACAAATTTTTTAATGACAAAACAAAAAGCCGAATTCGGTGAAAAAGGAATGCAAAAACGGGTATGCACATCAACCCCAGCACCGTTCCTGCCAGTAATCCACCAATAGTAGAAACGGCCAGATTATACCAGATATCATTACTATCTTCCATCTGAAAAATTAAAATAGGTAGCAAGCCCAGAATGGTCGTCAGGGATGTCATCAAAATGGGGCGAACACGCGCCTCGCTGGCACGAATTAGCACTTCTTTGAACGGTAAATGGTGCTGTTTTGCCCGGTAAACATTGATATGGTCTAATAACAAAATGCTGTTGTTTAAGATGATGCCAAACATAAAAATCAGCCCTATGTAGGACGAGGAACCAAAAGTAAAATCGCCAAGGTAGTAGATTAAAAA